>NZ_JBHIPR010000083.1:303-50084 GCF_042196145.1 Bartonella sp. AP258QHHD | reverse complement strand
GCTTCCCTCCTCGATTCACAAGCTCGTTCTCTCCCCATTTATCTCACCCCATCCATGCAAAAACCCAACGTGCCCCCAAAACACGCACAATGCATAAATCCATAAATCCTCCTCTTCACTTTTACAGATTCACATTTTTACGCTTTTACATCATTACAGAAAACAGCCAACGAAAGATTCACCCCACGCACTGCTCTGTAAACACTGCTCTGCAAAAATCTGATTTTCTTGTCTATTAGATTCCCCTGCTGATTATTTCATATGGCTATCCCACATATCAAAAAATGCTGTTTCATCAGACAAGACAAATAAGCCCTTCCTCCAAATATTCTCCACATACTCTTCTCCAGAAAACGCACTTAACACCCCTTTTCATCCCAGCTTTCCCCTCTCCACTCACAAATGCATTCCCCCATTTATCTCACCACATTCCACGCCAAATAAAAGTATACACAAAGCACAAATCCCCCGCATCATTTTACGGATATACGTTTTAACGCTTTTACGTTATTACAGAAGTCAGCCAAATAAAATTTCCACATCACCACCCGCGCTGCACTGTAAACACTGTTCTGAAAACGAACCCAGCTTTTTGCCTAGTACCTTACAGTCTCCACCCCCCAAAAAAGACAGCACTTCACCAGGCTCAACAAATCAAGCCCTACCCTGAATATTCAAGCTCTTCACTCCTCCTTCAAATAGCGCCGTTTTACGGTATAACAGAATAGAAAATTTTTCATTTTTCTTGCCAACCTTCTGAAACTGCCTTATGAATAAATATCGTAAGTTTGATCGTCTACGCAGCGATCAACAGGGAACTAAAAGCCCTAAACCCTAACGTACAATTGAGCCCACTTTTGCGAATATCCTTAGAATTCCGGGAGTTTTTGTTATGTCCAGGTGCGTTTCCGCACTAAAAGCAAAAAGCTGACTAGGGTTCAGTACTTGTTACTCCCGGAATACCAATGCGAGGGCGCTCGCAACCGGAGGGGGGCTTGAAGTGCCAACTAAAAATCCACATTTTATCGACATTTCTGATTAAGCAAAAAACGCGATTTATAATCCATATTTCGCACTTTTTTAAAAAGTACCCAATTTTATAGTCTTTGAAATTATTTTCATTTCTCTTGCCAATCTCCTGAAATTACTTTATCACTTAAAGTGTGTTTTTGATCGTCCACGCAACGATCAAATAGGGAGTTGAAAACCCGAACGCTCAGTACATAAATTTATCCCGCTTTGCGGGTATCCCGGAATTCCGGGAGCTTTTGCTATGTCCAAGTGCGGTAAGCACTAAAAGCAAAAGGCTGACTGAGCTCAGTATTTTCAACCTCCCGGAATACCAATGCGAGGGCGCTCGCAACCGGAGGGGGGCTTGAAGTGCCAACTAAAAATCCACATTTTATCGACATTTCTGATTAAGCAAAAAACGCGATTTATAATCCATATTTCGCACTTTTTTAAAAAGTACCCAATTTTATAGTCTTTGAAATTATTTTCATTTCTCTTGCCAATCTCCTGAAATTACTTTATCACTTAAAGTGTGTTTTTGATCGTCCACGCAACGATCAAATAGGGAGTTGAAAACCCGAACGCTCAGTACATAAATTTATCCCGCTTTGCGGGTATCCCGGAATTCCGGGAGCTTTTGCTATGTCCAAGTGCGGTAAGCACTAAAAGCAAAAGGCTGACTGAGCTCAGTATTTTCAACCTCCCGGAATACCAATGCGAGGGCGCTCGCAACCGGAGGGGGGCTTGAAGTGCCAACTAAAAATCCACATTTTATCGACATTTTGATAGGCAAAAGAATCCGCCACAGACGCATTTCAATGAGCCTTTCCCAAAAAGAATTAGGAAGCCATTTAGGTGTCAGTTTCCAACAAATCCAAAAATACGAAAAAGGCTTAAATCGTGTAAGCGTAGGATGTTTACTCAAAATCGCCCAAAAACTGGAAGTTCCTATAAGCTTTTTTTATGCAGACATTGCTACAAAAGAAGATATCTCAACAAAAGAAAATACCCCACACCGTGATCAAGAAACCTATAGCGAAAAAGAACACACCCTTTTAAAAAATTTTAGAGACCTCCAGCCGAAAAAACAAAAAGCAATCTTGTGGTTGATTTCTGATTAAGCAAAAGCACAACAATCAACATACCCCCTGCCTAAAGTTTCCCATACCTGATATCACCATACCTCCAAGAATGATATTTTACGGCATATAAGATAATTCACACTATAGCTCCTCGTTTTCTGTTTCCATTATTGCTTCAAGTCAAGCTGATTAAGGATTGGCAGCTGAGTTTTTTAAGTTTGGCTATTCGTAGCAAAGCGGAGTTAAACAAAAATGACATTGTCGCTCAAAACCATGCCCCCTATTGCGTTTACGAGACAGTGGAACCGTATCAAGAAGGCAAAGCCCCGAAAAAAACATATGAGCGTTTAAGTAAAAATCAAAGATTAAACCTATAACGTCAAAAAAGCTGCTCTATGTTGGATTATCTCCACGTCCTCTAAATCTCAGAAAAATGATTTAAAACATTTGTTTTATTGATGAGCCAATCATTGAGATCGAACAATTAACAAAGAACGGTTCAGCAATATCCTGATAGCCAATAAACAGAATAATCCACTCAATCCAGAAAGAAGGAACAATTTTCCAGCCGAAGTGTGACCTAAAACAAACGCTCCAACAAAGGGCGCCACCAACATAGCTAAATTTTGTATAGACTGCACCCATCCGGAAGCCAATCCAATCTGTTCATTGAAATTGCTTACCAGATAAACGTTAGAAGATATGGAAAAGTAAGCGCTAACCATTCCAATAAGGAAAAAACAGAGCAACAAAGTCTCAATACGGAGTAAATCAAAGTAAAAAAAGCACACTGAGATCATGACAAAACCAATCATTGTTGACATTGCCGGCATTAACAACTCTGATATTTTGCCTGTAAGGGGTTTATGCTTTGATTGTTTCACACTCCAAAATCCATAGAGAAAATTACCGATTGCCGAAGCCGATACCAGCATCCCAAGAGCCTGTTTATTCATTTTCATTGCACTAAGAATAACCGGCAACTGATTATTCACCATAAAGATCATGGCAAAATACACAAACATCACCGCCACATAGGCATACCAAGTTGTCCCATAAAGCCTCTGCTTTGATTTTATGGTATTCGCTGTTTTTATCATGAGCGACGAGACAGGTTGTGCACCAAGACAACAAAACACCATAAAGCCTAGCAATGTCAAAAATCCAGAAAACAATAAAGTATAGGTATCTGATAAAAGTACAGACAGAGCACTCCCCAAAGCAGGTCCTATCATCTTTGCCGCGCTATTGATCATGTTAAGCACAGAATAGTAACGAGTCCGTCCGTTTTCAGGCACCGAATTTGCACTGAGAACGGAAATTGCAGGCATGGCTAGACTGTTGAATGTCGCTCGAATAACTGCCAGTATAATAAATCCTTGCAGACTCGTCGCCATCAATAAACCGACAGTACAGAGTGCCCGTAACAGCAGTGACGCCCGCAACCAATAGATCATAGAACGGTGACTTACCAACATTCCAATTGGCTTAGACAGAACGATACCAGGTAATAATGTTGCCGCTCCAATAAAAGCGACATCATATTGATCAGCTTTCCACGTGAACACAGATACGGTCAAAATCACGATATAATCAATCCAACCGCCAAATGACACCACGCCATTACCCAGCAAAAGCACCAACAAGCGATTTTTTACTGCCCCGTCTCTTTGCACCAAAACACGCGCCCCTTCTTTTTCGTTAGCAATACTGATTGAACTATCAATTTTTCCTCACACCCTAAAGGCACCAACAACTTTCACGCAACAAAGCACTAACAAGCGATTTTTTATTGCCCCGTCTCTTTGCACCAAAACACGCGCCCCTTCTTTTTCGTTAGCAATACCGATTGAACTATCAATTTTTCCTCACACCCTAAAGGCGCCAACAACTGTCACGCAACAAAGCACTAACAAGCGATTTTTTCTTGCCCAATCTCTTTGCACCAAAACACGCACCCCTGCTTTTTCGTTAGCAATACTGATTAGATGATCACTTCTTCCTCACACCCTAAAGGCACCAACAACTTTCACGCAACAAAGCACTAACAAGCGATTTTTTACTGCCCCGTCTCTTTGCACCAAAACACGCGCCCCTCTTTTTTCGTTAGCAATACTGATTAGATGACCAATTTTTCTCTCACACCCTAAAGGCACCAACAACTTTCACGCAACAAAGCACCAACAAGCTATTTTTTGTTACCCCGTCTCTTTGCACCAAAACACGCACCCCTTCTTTTTCGTTAGCAATACTGATTGAACTATCAATTTTTCCTCACACCCTAAAGGCACCAACAACTTTCACGCAACAAAGCACTAACAAGCGATTTTTTACTGCCCCGTCTCTTTGCACCAAAACACGCACCCCTTCTTTTTCGTTAGCAATACTGATTGAACTATCAAGTTTTCCTCACACCCTAAAGGCACCAACAACTTTCACGCAACAAAGCACTAACAAGCGATTTTTTACTGCCCCGTCTCTTTGCACAAAAACACGCACCCCTTCTTTTTTGTTAGCAATACTGATTGAACTATCAATTTTTCCTCACACCCTAAAGGCACCAACAACTTTCACGCAACAAAGCTCCATCGACCTTCATGCAACAAAGCAATTTATAATTATCCATGGTAAACAAAACCTCTGGAGATAAGTCTTAGATATGTATTAAAACTTCCATCGTTGATTGAACTTAATCTGCGTCTTTGCGAATGACGATAATAAGCAAGCCGTTAATCCAGCTCTTAAATACATTTACGATAATCCCGCGCGCCTCCCCTTCAGTTTCCACACAAAAAACGCTTTAGCGTTCTTTTCTCAAGAGAACTCTTTATTCTTCTTCATCACTTACTTGTGGTGGGGGTGGTAAAATATAAGAGCCTGAAAGCCAACGATTAAGATCAATAGCTCGGCACCGTGTGGAACAAAAAGGATAAGAAGATTTTTGTGACATCTGACCACAAATAGGACAAGGATGCGGAGGACGGGTCTCTTTTTGCAAATTTAGCTCTTTTTGTTCTTGGCACACCTTTGTCATTGGCTTCTTCATTAACTTTTCTTCTGTTGCTTTTTTTTCATTTTTGCTTTTCTCTTTTTGTTGCTTTTCACCTTGCATTGATCTTACCTTAGAGTTTTTCTAATGCGTTTGTTCAGCCCAGTGAGTGAAAAGTGGATAGTGATAAGCGGTCAAGAGATCGGCTGTTTCAGCCAAAGGCAATCCCACAACATTAGAATAAGAACCCGTGATATGGACAACAAAAGCCCCTGCTTTTCCTTGGATAGCGTAGCCACCCGCTTTCCCTTGCCATTCTCCTGAAGCAAGGTAAGCCTTCATCATGGCAGAGGTTAAGCGTCTAAAGCGAACACGACTTTCAACCAATTTTACGGTTATTTTTCCACGTTCATTGAGCGCACAAATGGCACCATAGACCTTATGCGAACGCCCAGAAAGGTATCGTAAACATTCATAAGCCTCATCCTCGCTTTCTGGTTTGGGGAAAATGGTCCGCCCAACAGCCACCACCGTATCAGCCGCCAAGATAATCATTTTCTGTCCAGGTAATTTTTCTTGACCATTCTGCAACTCGTCTTGACCATTCTGACTGTACCAGCGCAAAATTTTTTGGGCTTTCAGTGCTTTTTCTTTTGCCAAACGTTTGGCAAGGTTTGCAGGATGTTCTTTTAATTTTGGCGTTTCATCAATATCGCTTGCATAAACCTGCTGGGGATCAATCCCTATTTGTGCCAAGAGCGCTAAACGCCTTGGCGAAGCGGAGGCAAGCACCAAATGAATTTCTTCTGTAAGAGTATCTGCCAAACGTTTTTCCCCCCACTCTCTTATATTTCTCATTTCCACCCCTTCACAATTGACTTCCCTCTCACCCCCTTAAGCACCCCCTTTTAAGCGCCCCTTTAGCCTCCCTTTTAAGCGCTATTGATCTCCTTATCCTTTTTCCGCATCGATTTTACAGTTTTTCAAGGCTCTTCAAACACTCCCCTTTTTTCACTCATGAAAAGCAAACTAAAAAACTGTTAAAAAATAATAGAAATAATATGATAGCTTTTAGAAAAAAGTGCAAGCCACCCACGAGGCTACTTATAGCGATATGTAATACGCCCTTTTGTCAAATCATAAGGTGTCATTTCCACCATGATTTTATCACCGGCCAACACCCGTATACGATTTTTCCGCATTCTACCAGCGGTATGAGCAATAATTTCATGATCATTTTCCAGTTTCACACGAAACATCGCGTTAGGTAAGAGTTCAGTAACGATACCAGAAAATTCTAAAACTTCTTCTTTTGACATAAACAAACATTTCCTTTACAGTGCACATATTTTGTTAAGCTGCGCGTTATTTCCAGCGTTCATATCCTATTTTCTTAAGTTTGTGAATAAAAATTCCACAAAAAGGGAAAGGTTTTTCAAGTTTACTCTCTCATGTTCTCAAAAAACGTCATCCCACACCTTAAGAATAAAAACTTTTTTTTCACCAATTTTACCCGCTAATTTCCTTCAATTTTTATGATGATTTTGGTTTCAGTGTGACAAGAAATTACGCTAATTTTTTCCCCTAAAGCATTTTCCCAACACCTCTGACTAATCCCTCCACAACTTACTCACAATCATCCTCTCTCCAACTTTTCCTCACCTTCCACACCTTAAACATGCGCCCTTCAGATAAACACCACTCCCCCACGCCAGAAGCCCTTCCTTTTCTCAAAAACCTTCTCCATTCTTCACACACCATTCACAACATGCTTCACTGCCCCACACTTCATACTCTACGCATTTCCCATACAGCCTTCCCCATTTTCTCTCTCTTCACACGCTTCCTCTAAGCCACTCTTTCCATTTATGTTGTTCTTCCTACCTTCGAAAACACGATCCCTATACATTGCGTACCATTAACCACAACGCCTCTAACGACATAAAGCCTTTTCCTTTTTTACACATTTCCGTTTTTACGCTTTTACGTATTTACAGAATAAAGCCAAATGAAACTTCCACACCGCACCACTCTATAAACAATAGTATTACCCCAGCTTCTTGCCTAGCCAATCTCCCCAAGCACTTCAGATCACCCACCCACGGACTTCAGATTCCCCTCAAATGACACCACTTCATCAAGTACCATAAAAGCAAAGCGCTATCTCCTTCACACCATCCTTCACGCATCCCTTCGCACCACCGCCTCTTCCCCCTCTAGTCTGTTCATTCCTATTCCGCCCCCACACTCTCTTCTCCCTTCAATCTCCCGCAGGCTTCATCCCAGCTTACCACTCCATTCACAAAAACTCTTTCCCCCATTTATGTCACCACATTCCATGCCATGCCAAAAGCATACACAATGCACAAATCCTCTACTCCTTTTTCACGAATATACGTTTTCACGCTTTTACATATTTACAGAATAAAGCCAAATGAAACTTCCACACCGCACCACTCTATAAACAATAGTATTACCCCAGCTTCTTGCCTAGCCAATCTCCCCAAGCACTTCAGATCACCCCACATTCACGGACTTCAGCCCCCCTCAAATGACACCACTTCATCAAGTACCATAAAAGCAAAGCGCTATCTCCTCACACCATCCTTCACGCATCCCTTCGCACCACCGCCTCTTACCCCTTAGTCTGTTCATTCCTATTCCGCCCCCACAACACTCTCTTCTCCCTTCAATCTCCCGCAGGCTTCATCCCAGCTTACCACTCCATTCACAAAAACTCTTTCCCCCATTTATCTCACCACATTCCATGCCATGCCAAAAGCATACACAATGCACAAATCCTCTACTCCTTTTTCACGAATATACGTTTTTAAGCTCCCCTTCTAATCATGATTTCGGAGCCGCGTGAGAGGGACAAAACAAGCCGTTAAGTTCTGGGGGTCAAGGACGCCGTTAGGCGCCATGTAATGGTCTCCTTGACCTTAAGAACCTAGGATTGTTAGTCCCCTCATTAAACGCGGGTCTGATCTCATGATTTTGGTGAGCGTTCCGGAGAGTTTGAGAGGCGGAAAGCCTCTCATTAAAAAATAAAGTTTATAAATAAAAACTATTTTCATTTGCCAATCTTCTGAAATTACTTTATCACTTAAAGTGTAATTTTGATCGTCCACGCAACGATCAACAGGGAACTAAAAGCCCTAAACCCTAGCGTACAATTGAACCCACTCTTGTGGGTATCCCGGAATTCCGGGAGTTTTTGCTATGTCCAGGTGCGTTTCCGCACTAAAAGCAAAAAAGCTGACTAGGGTTCAGTACTTTTAGACTCCCGGAATACCAATGCGAGGGCGCTCGCAACCGGAGGGGGGGCTTGAAGTGCCAACTAAAAATCCAAATTTTATCGACATTTTGATAGGTAAAAGAATCCGCCACAGACGCATTTCAATGAGCCTTTCGCAAAAAGAATTAGGAAGCTATTTAGGTGTCAGTTTCCAACAAATCCAAAAATATGAAAAAGGCTTCAATCGTGTAAGCGCAGGGTGTTTACTCAAAATCGCTCAAAAACTAGAAGTTCCCGTAAACTTTTTTTATGCAGACATTGCCACAAAAGAAAATCTTCCCACAAAAGACACTCTCTTACACCACAATCAAGAAACATACAGCGAAAAAGAACACACTCTTTTGAAAAATTTTAGAGAGCTCCAGCCGAAAAAACAAAAAGCAATCTTGTGGCTGATTTCTGATTAAGCAAAAGAGTAACAATTAATATTATTCCATTCATATACCCCCTTAAGTCAAATTCAAACCAGCACTCCATACCCCTCCAAATCACGCCATTTTATGGGATATTGATTTTTCTTGCCAATCTCCTGAAATTACTTTATTGATAAGCACGTGTTTTTGATCGTCCACGCAACGATCAAATAGGGAGCTAAAAGCCCGAAAGCTTAATACATAAATTTATCCCGCATTGCGGGTATCCCGGAAATTCCGGGGGCTTTTGTTATGTCCAAGTGCTTTAAGCACTAAAAACAAGAGACTGTTTAAGTTCAGTGAATCCAACCTCCCGGAATACCAATGCGAGGGCGCTCGCAACCGGAGGGGGGCTTGAAGTGCAAACTAAAAATCCAAATTTTATCGACATTTCTGATTAAGCAAAAGACGCGATTTATAATCCATATTTCGCACTTTTTTAAAAAGTACCCAATCTTATAGACTTTGAGATTATTTTGATTTCTCTTGCCAATTTTCTGAAATTGCCTTATAAATGAATACTGTAATTTTGGTCGTCTACGCAACGATCAATAGGGGATCAAAAACCCGAAACCTAAAACATGAATTTATCCCACTTTTGTGGGTATCCCGGAATTCCGGGAGTTTTTGCTATGTCCAGGTGCGATGAGCACTAAAAGCAAAAAGCTGATTTAGGTTCAGTATTTTTGACTCCCGGAATACCAATGCGAGGGCGCTCGCAACCGGAGGGGGGCTTGAAGTGCAAACCAAAAATCCAAATTTTATCGATATTCTGATAGGCAAAAGAATTCGTCATAGACGCATTTCCATGGGACTTTCCCAAAAAGAATTAGGAAGCTATTTAGGTGTCAGTTTCCAACAAATCCAAAAATATGAAAAAGGCTTCAATCGTGTAAGCGCAGGGTGTTTACTCAAAATCGCCCAAAAACTGGATGTTCCCATAAGCTTTTTTTATGCAGATATTGCCACAAAAGAAAATCTTTCAACACATGCCGCACACTATGATCAAGAAACATACAGCGAAAAAGAACACACCCTTTTGAAAAATTTTAGAGAGCTCCAGCCGAAAAAACAAAAAGCAATCTTATGGTTGATTTCTGATTAAGCAAAAGCGCACACAAAGCATAAATCCTCCGCATCATTTTACGGATATACGTTTTTATTTTACGGATCAACGGTTTGATGCTTCTCCACATTTACAGAAAGCAGCCAAATGAAACTTTCAAATTCCCCCCCGCACCACTTTGTAAACATAGGTTTGTCAACAATACAGCTTCTTACTCTAGCCAATTCCCCTGCTGATTTCAGATCACGACACCACAAAGGATAATGTTGCATCAAACGCGACAGATACGTCCTATTTTAAAATATTCTTGCCCCTTCACCACCCTAAAGTAAGATCACGCAAAGCACCGGTCAATCCCACTTCAAAAACAACTTTCCCCACACCCTCTCTCCTCTCTCGTCAACACACCCGCCTCTTCATCCAAGCTTCCCCCCCTTCATAAAACTCTTCATCCCCACACCCCAATCTTCTCTCCACATTCCATGCCATGATAAAATCATACACCCCACATAAAGTCCCAGCTTCCTTTTTTACATATTTCTGTTTTTACGCTTTTACGTATTTACAGAAAGCAGAAAATCTGTAAAAAATGCATTACACAATAACGTTTTCAACAACTGTCATTAAAAACTCGCCTCCCTTTTCATCTAAATCCCCCTATTTTCACTTAAATCATAGATATAAACCGCCCTATTATTGTATTGAGCAGCATAAAATTTTTCGAAAAATTCTAACGATCAAAAGGGGTCATAAGAAGCATTTTACGACTTTTAAAAGAATTTTTATTTACACCCAGTGCTTTTTTGTAACGTAGAAGAGCACATTTAATTAATTGACTATAAGAAAGTTTGAAATGAGAGAAGCTCTTCGTTTTTCTCATTCAACATCCGCAACGATAACTTATCCTTATAAGTCAATATTTTTTCGTAATACAAAACGTGCCAAAAGGAATATACTTATGTTGCATATTCACGCGCTTGTTTTAAAGAAAGATCTCTCAACGCTCCATCACACCCATTTTGCAAAACGCTACCCGTAAAGGAATGGTAAGCTCCCATGAAGTGTATAAAATCCATTCAGCCCCCCCCTATCTTTACGCTTATGGAAAAACAAGTTTACGCTTATAGAAGAACAAGCCGGCATCATCACAAAAACTCTGCCAGCTCCCAATGTTGCAGACAGCCTTCGGTTCAAGAGACACTTCATTAAAGGCATGCCTTTCTTGTACAGTTTTGACCCACATGGCCCACTCACTTATGATGTATAAGCCAAGTAATTTTAATTGATTTAATATGAGAGAACTGGTGATGAGAAATTTTATTATATTCAGCAACGCGCTTCACGTTAAAAAATGGTTATTTATTATTATAAATCAATATATTAATAAAGAAGAGAGTCATCATCAAGACGCTTACCTTTTTCTAAAAAAGGCTTCACACTGAAAGAAAACATCTAAAACTTAGATAAAAAAAAAGGTTTGCCTCTAATAAACAAACCTCTGCAGAAAATTATTCACATAACTTTCAAAATTTTAAATTAATCCCTCTAGAAGCAATAAAAACGCTTTAGAAGCACCAAAATGAATACAAAGATCAATTTAACACAATGTTAAGAAAAATCAAGAACAAAAAATTTTTATCGTTAATACACCTTTAAAAAACGAGGCTTCTTAACCTACGCGGTTCAAAAGTCCGGGGCTTCTTCTACAAACGCCTCCAAGCCAATCAATCCCTTCATCTCTCTCAAAAGACAGCATAAAAGGTTCACAGTACAAGTCTTCGCTAAAAAAATATCAATCGCCAGCGCTCATAAAAGCCAGCGTTGGTATAAAAGATCAGATTATCGAACAATCTTGCTGAAATGTCTTCCCAATAAATAAAAAAGAAGCGGATTCTTAAATATTTCCGCCTCTTTAACAATAAAAATTATGATGAGGGATTATTAAAAAATTTCAAGACTGTGAAGGGAACCAATTTGATAACAATTCATACCTTACAGGATCATCGGCACATTGCCCACCACCACATTCCAGTATGGTAGAAATCAAATTTGCCGCAATCAAAAACACAAATAAGAAACTTGCCGTTTTACTCAAGGCTGGAAAAGGAGAAAATTCTTTGAACTTGTGTGCCAATTCGCCTAAAATCATGACAAATGAGACAGCAAAGATACAAAGGACAGAAATAATGAAAGCCCAAGTATAAAAATGCAATCCAAAGAACGTTGAACCATATCCTAAATCATCGGGTGTGATATGCAAAAACACTTGCCGTGCTGCCACAGCACTGGTTACCATACAACCAAGAATAACCATACCATAATGGGTATTTTTCACCTTATGGTGAATATTGAGTAAGAACCCACAACCTGCCAGCATCAATCCAACGCGCTGCAGCAAACAAAGGGGACAAGGTAACTCAAACTTTACCAATTGATAATAAAAAGCCACCACCAAGACAATAGATAACCCAAAGAGTCCTAGCGTATTCATAAAGATGACGAAGTGAGGATTTTTTTGTTCAACATGTTCCATGGCTATTCTCTCAAAAAGATAAATTTAAAGTAGAAGTTGCGTGATGATTGAAAGTGAGAAGAATGACAACGAATAAAATTGCCCACAAAGCATAACTTATATTTTTTTTGCCACACATAGTCGTTACTGCAGTACCTAAAGCGATTAAAAATGGAAGAAACATAGCTTTTAAATCTCCTTTACATCCGTTGTTTAACTCTTATTTATTTCAGCGTTCACCATATTACAAAATTGGGCAAAAAAGAGACCATGGATTTATTATTCACAATTCGTCACTCGCGATTGATATTGCCATTATATTTAAGTGAAAAAACGATATAATCGCTCAGAAGCACATCTCAACAAAAGCGTTAAAAGCACAAAAGCGTTGATTATTCGCTTCCCCTTATATCAGCCATTGTTAAAGATATATCGACAATTATAAAGATTATATCCCCTATAAAGATTATATCCCCCACTCACAAAAGAATCACTTGAACAACAAAATAAATAGGCTTTGAAATCGAGAGATATACATCTCTTTTTTTCTCAAAAGAATATCCTCATTTTGCAACACATTTTTGACATAAAAATCTCTTTTTCTCATAAGCAATGTTTCAAATTGCAACAGATTTTATATCATATGGTGATCTTGTTTATTTTAGCAAATAAAAAATAAGACATTTTTTTAAAAAAAACTTATAATCAATGGCTTTTCCCCAATACATTTTTCCCTCTTATCTTAAATAAAAGACAATACCGCAAGCTCAACAGCCTCATGGGTCCCACGCCACCCCGTGACATTGCCCTCCCCCCTCACAAGAAGTGCTTCATGCCTTCAATACTTTAGTTTTTCATCTCTCGAGATCCCCTTTAAATTTTTAGCTTTCCGCCTTATTTGAAAAATAACTGTTTCTCTGTCATCAATTGGCTTTGCAAAAAGAATATAAAACTTTAAAAAAATAATGATAAAGAATCGCATTGAACCTTTGAAAAGGATAGAGAATGATGAAAAAATCATGTGATGTGGCGATTTTAATGGGGAGCCAATCGGATTGGCAAACGATGTGCCATAGTGCAGATATTTTGACGAATCTTGGTATTTCTCATAGTTCGCATATTGTCTCAGCACACCGAACTCCTGAACGCCTTTATCAATTTGCCAAAGAAGCAAAAGAAGCAGGGTTTAAAGTTTTAATTGCCGGTGCGGGGGAGGCAGCGCATCTTCCAGGTATGTTAGCAGCCCTTACTCCTCTTCCTGTTTTTGGCGTTCCAGTGCATTCTCACTCTCTTTCTGGTCAAGATTCTTTGCTTTCAATCGTACAAATGCCAGCAGGGATACCCGTCGGCACATTAGCAATTGGCAAAGCAGGCGCAATTAATGCAGCCCTTTTAGCCGCAGCCGTTATGGCCGTTTATGACCATGATCTCGCCCAACGATTAGAAGATTGGCGTCAACAACAAACAGCCAATGTCGCCCAAACGCCTGTAACGGAGGTTTAAAATGGCACCGTTTTTCAACACCTCCTCAGCCAACACCACCTCGTCCAACACCACTCCCTCCAACACCACCTTAGCCAACACCACCTCGTCCAACACCACCTCGTCCAACACCTCCTCAGCCAACACCACCTCGTCCAACACCACTCCCTTCACCATGTTACCTCCAGGCAGCGTCATTGGTTTAATCGGGGGGGGACAATTAGCGCGGATGCTCGCCATAGCGGCCGCAGAATTAGGATTTCGAACCGTTATTTTTTGCCCTGAAGCCGATTGCCCAGCCGCTCAAACAGCAAACAACCATATTGTTTCCTCCTATGACGATATATCAGCTTTAGATCATTTTATTTCTCAGTGTGATGTTGTCAGCTATGAATTTGAAAATCTTTCGCTTCAAACGGTTCAATATGTAGAAAAGAGTAAGCCTGTTTATCCTTCTTCCAAAGCATTAGAGATCACGCAAGATCGACTTTTTGAGAAGCAATTTTTGCGTGATCAAGGGATTGGCACCGCGTTATGGCACGCTGTTGACAATTCTTCTTCTCTTCTTTCCGCTCTTGATACCTTAGGCGGACGTGGTCTTTTAAAGACGCGTCGTTTTGGTTATGACGGAAAAAACCAGATCAAGCTTGATCACCCAGATGAACAAACCCTTGACGAAGCCTTAAGGACTTTTCAGGAACAGCCTTGTATTTTAGAAGAAATAGTTCCTTTTTTATCGGAAATTTCGGTTCTTTCGGCACGTACAAAACAAGGAGAACATATTTTTTATGACTGCCCTGAAAATCAACACAAAAATGGAATTCTTCATAAATCCTTTGTTCCATCACATATTCCACTTGACGTGCAAAAAGCAGCTCAAGAAATCAGTGTAACAGTCATGGATGCCCTCGATTATGTTGGTGTTCTTTGTATTGAACTTTTTGTCTTAACGAATGGTCATCTTTTAGTGAATGAATTAGCACCGCGTGTCCATAATTCTGGTCATTGGACACAAAAGGCATGCATAACTTCACAATTTGAACAGCATATCCGTGCTATTTGCGGACTTCCCTTAGGCAGTCCCTATCGCCATAGCGATTGCCAAATGACCAATCTTCTTGGTAACAATTTTAGCACGTTAAAATATTTTCTGAAGCAAGAGCGCACCTCGATCCATTTATATGGCAAAAGCACTGTTCACCCCAACCGAAAAATGGGGCATATCATCCAATTACTGGGACCAGCCAACAAATCTTAAGCCCACATATATACAAATACTTTTTCACACTTTTCCCCTAAATGAACTGAAAAAACAACCTCTCCCCCCACACCGATATCCATCGGCTTCAAAAGCTCCCCTAACCTTTTAATTCTCCCCTGAAAGGGCGTGAAGCCCTCCTACAAGCTCCTTCTCTCTTAAAAACATCACCTCTTCCCCCTCCAAACCGCTTCATCCTACACGAACATCTCATCCGCCCTCAAAAACAAAGCTTCACTCCACACCAATATCCAAGCAGCACAACAAGCGCTCCCAACCCTTCAACTCCACCCCCTAGCTCTTCTCCTCTTCCTTTTCTCAAAAATATCCCCTCGGCTAAAAATAATCCACCAGCCCCCAACTTCACTACCCCTCCACCTCCCACAGCATAAATATTCCCCTATAACATACGCAGCCCCTTCATTTTTCTTTTAATGCCAATCTTTAAGAAATAGACTGATCTATTGCACCCCATAGATACCAATCCCCATGATTGCGCTTTTATTGTCTCTAGCTTCTCTTCTTATGTTCATTTTTTCACAAAAGCATTTTCACAAAAGCATCGTTTTGTTTTCCATAAAATCGCTGCAAAGAGGTAAAACGTATTACTCTCCCCAAACAACTCTCGAGAATTCGGCCCAATATCAGCCAGACGATAGCCCCCTCCAGCATAGCAACTTTCTTCTTTTTCTCCTCTCTCTTTTTCCTTCAACGGATAGAAGATTTTCTCCTTTCGTTAATTCCCCCCAACACATTCCTCGAAAAGGTTTCCTGAACTTCTCCCCAAAGGCTTAAGTTTCTTCTTTTCAGATCAATTTTTCTTCTCTCACAAAACCCTCCCCTTTTTTAGTGCATCAATTTTCTCACCTTTTAATCCTGTTAAGATAATGAATTATAAGGCACATCACCACCGTATAATGCGCATTGATTTTATGGCATCTTTTTATTGCATCTCGCACAATTCTTTATGAACTCCCCTTATCGTAAACGCACTTTGTTTACGCATATTCTTAACCACCCATAAGAGATTGTCTGTAACTCTCTAATCCTGCTCAGCAATGACATTCGTCACCCCCAACAGACCAGCGCTTCATGAAGTTCCCACAATTTTTCTCAATCCAAGCTTATTTCAAGAGCACCTAATAATTTATAAATATAAATGTTTATTTTATTATCCTGATAAAGCTAAACTATACTTTTTAATACTATTATTTTAACACTATCATTGCCTTTAAAACGCTCATTATGCGAAAAAATACTTCACTTCTAACAATAATAAAATAATTTCGCTTGTATCTTATCTTAATATGTGATTAACGTTCAGCATAAACTTAGATCTTTTTATAGCAAAAATACCATACAAAAGGGGAAAATAATGGAGGGTATCTCTTCAAACAAACTCAAAGATGAAAACAATGAAAATAAGGAAGCAACTTTAAATGAGGCACAGTCTGTTCCTCCTCAAAAACGTAAAGGGGGTCCATTTAGACATATGTTGTTCCTCTTTCTTTTAACCTTTCGTAAACCCATTGTTTTCGTAACGAAAATCCTAGCGATAGGCTTTTTATTAATGGCAGGAATTCTTTGTCTAACATACCTCGCAGTAGGAAGAGAGTCATTACCCCTATCGATCGGGATACCAATGATCATTACGTCAGCTCTCTTTGGCATTTGCAACATGTATATAAATTGGTATTATGACATGCTTTTATTACGTTTATCGCCAGACAATGTGAACCTTTCACTCTTTCAATAAACATCATCATAGACCACCCTTGGGAAGGTCAAATTTTTCTACAGCATGGATATTAAAAGGAATTCAAACTATCCACATTCAAGAGCCAAAGTATATTCTCACTATACTGGTTCCCTCACCGGATAATTTGAATTCCCCCTCCGTTTGACAATATCCAGCACTCCACCCACGTAGAAATAATAGGGTTGCAAAAAATCATAAACTATTGCCTTAAAAGAGAAATTTATGCATAATCTTTCACTCTAACAGCACAGATTTAATCCCTCATTAAAATTACCGAGCGCTCCGCTCCGTCCCTGATCTCCACGTCAAAGATATAATTACAGGATATGATTACAGCACTAAGCTTATCCATTCCCAAACCAAACATCCTCTCACCCCTCACGTAAAATAAAAAGCCTCAAACAGAAGACACTTGTGTTGCCAATTTACGCACTTGTTTTAAAGAAACACTTGGCCAATGCACATTGCCACCACTTCACAACAGCAGCCCCGGTCATAGAGCATAAAAACTCTCGATAATAACTTAAACATTCATAGTGCACCACCCTCTTTAAACTTATGAAGCGTAAACGCCAACCTCATCATACCGCTTTGCCAGTCTCCAATGTTACAACACTCTTAGCATTTGAAAGCATTCATAAAAGACCGTTTTATTCCTTATCTTCAAGTATCTTTACCATAGATCAATCCCGCTTGTGATATGCAAGCAGCGAATGCTATGCTTAAAGATACACAGATTTGCAATGAGAAAACCTTAAGACTATGCGAAACTCTTATTTTACTATGTTTTCTCTGAACAATAGAAATTTATCCTTATCAATTCATCATCTTCGTCATCATCATGCGGTTTATTTTTTAGGTTTTAAGAATAAGCCTTAAGAATATCCTCACACACGAACAAAAAACACCTCATGTTATAAATTTTACATGAGCCTTACTAAACGATGATATTTTACGAAAAAACAGGATTATTTTCTCACAAATAGGAAGCTTTTACTTTTTTCCACTCTTTGTGCTTTTTTGTGTCCTTTTTTTACGAGAAAATTTTTACCTTCAAGGCAACCATTAACACACCCTAAGGAATTTGTAAGGGATATACCCTTGACAAGAATAAGACTTCTTGTTAAATCTCTCCTACTTTTTTGCAATTTTCACTTATCGTTGTGCTAATGAAGTGGTTAATGCGTACCTTAAGAGTGCGCTTTTCTTTTTGTGATCACAGTGAAAAAGTGTATCGTGTGATGTTATCATGCAAGTACGATATCGCAATGCAATGCTCATAGAGTAAGCAGTCTATTGGGGTTGTAATATTGTATTTTCGTGTTTTAATATTGTATTATAGTATTGTGTTACGTAAACTATTTAAACGGTGAATATGATGAAAATTAAAAATTCGCTTAAAGCACTAAAAGAGCGCCACCGTAACAATCGTTTGGTGCGTCGTAAGGGTCGTGTTTATATTCTTAATAAAACGAACCCACGTTTTAGAGCACGTCAGGGCTAATTCTTTTAGGACTAATTTCTTTAGGATCAATGTTTTTATGCCTACTTTAATTGTAGGCTTAAAAAATTTTTTTGCGTTTTTTTGGTTATAAGTCCGTTGATTACAAGTCTAGTATTTGATAATATTTGGTGATTTATCTTTTGGGGGCTTGTTTTTATGGATTCTTCTATTTTTTTAAAAGCCTTTCGATTTTTTCAGCTGCGTTTTTTCTGTATTTTTCAGCGCGCGTTTTTTCTTTTTTTTGTTGGCGTTTTTTGTTTTGTTCCCTCGAGCTATGGGCAAAATCCTCCTTCTCTTCCTGAAGATCGGCCTTCTCCACAATCGCTTTTACCGTTAGATGATCTTATTCCCAATTCTCCTCCCCCTTCCTCAACGCCCTCCGATTCTGATTCCTCGGCGGTTATTCTTGAAGATCTTGACAAAGAGCAGCTTTCCCATGTTGACAGAGTTAAGCAGCGCAAAGAAGCAGAAATTTCACGTTTACTCAAAGAGTTGAAATATTGTGCTGATGTTGCTAAAGCGAAAAAGATCAGTCAACAACTTCAACATTTATGGTCCCAATCGGGGAGTGAGACGATTGATCTTTTAATGTCATGGGCCGAAAATGCACTCAACAGCGACGATTATGGACTTGCGCTTGATTATATTGACAATGCTCTTGCACTTTTACCTACTCATTCTGAAGCTTGGATAAGACGCGCTTGGATTCACATTCAACTGAACGATTTCAAACTTGCCCTGCTTGATCTCAACCATGCTCTTGAACTTGAGCCGCGCAATTATAGTGCTTTTTTTGAACTTGGCGTTGTCATGGAAGCAACGGAGCGTCCAAAACTTGCTCTTAAAGCTTATGAAACAGCATTGGATTACTATCCACAAATGCGCAGGATTCAAAAGCGCGTGCAAGCTCTGTTAGACGAACAATCACCCCAAGCTCTTTAAAACCATTCAAGAACAAGACGCTTTACGGCATCTTTTCAAACCTAGATAAGACGCAAGCCGGCTTCACATTCCACTCAATAAACTGCCCCTGCTTATAACCACCCCATCACCCCCCACACAATTCACAGTGCCTTTTTTTGAATTTGGACCTTTTTTGTATTGCAGGCATCTTCCAAACACTGCCAATATACTCCCTACAGAATTTCTTCTCATAGCAAGCATACGGGCTTCACGCCTAAGTCCTCTTCACACCGTTTCTTCTTTTCACACCTTCCATCATGGATAAAAAGATGATAAAACACGATCCTCAAAAAATATTTTTTGAAAAAAGCTTAAAACATCGCTTAGCGCCTCTGATAAACTGTCATCGTCTGTTTTTTATTTATGAGCTTCAAACCATAGCAGCACATACCGTATCGGCTCTCCTCCACCCCTCAAAGTTGATAAAACAGCCCTGAAATATGGCTTCACAAAGCAAAAACTTCAAAGGTGCAACACCAATTCAACCAACATCCTTGAATAAGAAATATTCCTTTCAAAACTCCTCCAAGCATTACCCCCGAAACATAAAAATCAAGCATTGTCGCAAAAGAGCTAATCAAGCGATTGCCAATAAACCGTTCTACGTCACTCAATCACCCACCCCCACTCATATTTTTTGCTTTTTTACTTTGAATAAGCCATCCATCATACAGCCATTTTGAGCAACCACCGACAATATCATCAATCTCTCCTGAAATACTTTATGAAAAAGAAGAGAGCGAGGTTATTTTATCTCTAGCAGAAGCTCTGAAATTGTTTTATATTAAGGAGGGTGTTCTGCGCTTCTCGACAGGAAATAATGTATTCCTGAGACCTTAATGATCTCCAAGGGAGCTGTCCCTGATCAAGCCCGTGGGCTTTTTCATATGGCGCCCACCTATTTGTATAGGTTCCCGGGATCAGCTTTTTCCATCGGCTGTTGTGGATCACCCTTTATTTATATAACTTTTTTACATCAAATTTTTCCAGCTAAAATTGAGAGCGTCCTTTTACATAAGACCAATGACGATACTCTCTTTTCAAGAAATAAAAATTACGATAAGCTTTATTTTATAAAACAGACAGCACTTACAAAATAATCCCCTCTGTGAATCTGCTTCACCCCTTCGCACGCAAGCAACGCAAAAGCGGCTTGTTGCACCAAGATACCCCCTAAAGAGCACACACTTTTTT
Organism: Bartonella sp. AP258QHHD; assembly: GCF_042196145.1. Taxonomy (NCBI): domain Bacteria; kingdom Pseudomonadati; phylum Pseudomonadota; class Alphaproteobacteria; order Hyphomicrobiales; family Bartonellaceae; genus Bartonella; species Bartonella sp. AP258QHHD. The sequence continues at coordinate 29,553 of NZ_JBHIPR010000083.1, read as the reverse complement.
TCATTCTTTTTTTTTCATGAGCACAGCTCTTGTCCATACAGAGATTTACAAAACGCCAACAATGGATAAAATACCAGCATCTTATAAACAGACAGCACTGACAAAATAATCCCCTCTGTGAATCTGCTTCACCCCTTCGCACGCAAGCAACGCAAAAGCGGCTTGTCGCACCAAAATTCCCCCTAAAGAGCACACACTTTTTTTCATGCTTTTTTTTCATGAGCACAGCTCTTGTCCATACAGAGATTTACAAAACGCCAACAATGGATAAAATACCAGCATCTTATAAAACAATTGACGAGACAATGACAAATAATCCCCTCTATGAATCTGCTTCATCCCTTCGCACACAGCAACGCAAAAGCGGTTTATCGCGTCGTGATGCTCTTTTAACAGAAGAGCGTGCACTCTTTTCGCAGCGTGCTTGTTGCCACTTTATTGAATACCTTGAAAAGAAGGGAACCGATTTTTCACGCCTCATTTTAGCAGGCTATTGGCCCATTAAATCGGAAATTGACCCGCGTCCTTTACTGGATGCTGTAGCGTTACGCGGTGGGCATTTAGCCTTACCAGCAGTTCTTGATTCCACCACCATGATTTTCCGTGCATTTTCGCCCAGCACAATTTTAGAGCCCATGCGTTTTGGCACCTTTGGTCCGGGTGCAGACAATGACGTTGTTGCCCCCAATAATATTATTGTTCCGCTTTCTGCATTTGATCGTCAATGTCACCGTCTTGGCTATGGAGGAGGATACTATGACCGTGCTGTTGCAGCTCTTGAAAAACAAGGGCATCAAATGATATTATGGGGCATAGGATTTTCATGTCAGGAGGTTTCCTCTATTCCCGCAGCAGAACACGATCTACAGGTACAAGGAATTTTTACAGAAAAAGGTTTCTTAAAATGTTAAAATGTGATTAAAGCGCCTATGCGTTTTTTATTTTTAGGTGACATTGTTGGTAGCACAGGCTGTAAAGCTGTTTTTGAATACCTTCCTCAACTGATTGAGAAATGGCAGCTTGATTTTGTTGTGGTAAATGGTGAAAATGCCTCTGGTGGTTTTGGTCTCACACAAGAAACGTATCAAGATCTTTTGATAACCGGTGTTGATGTTGTCACCACAGGTAATCATGCTTTTTCTCACAAAGAAGCATTGCAGTATGCCCATGAGAGTGATCGTTTTTTACGCCCTGCCAATTTTTCGAAAGAAACTCCTGGAAAAGGTTCTGGTGTTTTTACGGCAAAAAATGGCGCCCGTGTTCTTGTCGCCAATCTGTTGGGCAACGTTTTTATGCCGTGTAAAGTAGAAGATCCATTTGAAACAGCGGAAAATATTCTGCTTGCCTGTTCGTTGATGGAGCAAGCCGATACGATTATTTTTGACTTTCACGCAGAAACGACAAGCGAGAAGCAATGTTTTGGCCATTTTCTTGATGGTCGTGTGAGTGTTATCGTTGGCACACATACGCATATTCCCACGGCTGACGCGCAGATCTTAGAAGGTGGGAGCGCCTATTTAACAGATGCAGGCATGTGTGGAGATTATAACTCCTCTCTTGGAATGGATAAAGAAGAACCCTTACACCGTTTTCTTTATAAGACGAAGCAAGATCGTTTTGAACCGGCGTGTGGTCCTGCCACCCTTTGTGGTTTAGCGGTTGAGATTTCAGATCGCACCGGTTTAGCAGAAAAGGTCTCGGCAGTACGGATTGGTCCTCATTTAAAGCCTGAAGTTCCGGATTTTTGGTAGCTTCTTTTAAGCCACCCCTTTGATAGTTTCTTTCCAAGATTTTCTTTTGAGAACTCTATTTGGCAAGACGACTTTTCCAGCCCTTCCCAAATCCCTACTAAAAACACCCCACCCTCCAATTTGCCTAATACAGCAACTTTTCTAGCACAAATAAGTCACTCTTTTAAAAAAAATAAAGGATAAAAGATAAAATTTTTCGTGATTTTTAAAACGATGAGAAGGAGGTTTTATTTGGACATTTCTGCGGGGGGGGGGGAGGAGAAATGTTAACCCCCTTCTCTAGAAAAAGCTTTATATAATAATTTATTATTTAGCAAGAGCCTCTTTAATCTTTTTTTTGATTCTAACGAAAATTTAATCTTAAAATTGCTTTTTGCTTTTTAGGTTTGAGCTCTCTAAAACTTTTCAAAAGGATATGCTCTTCTTTACTTGAAATCCTTTCATCACAGTAATACAAAGCATTTTCTTTTGTCGAGAGATCAGCGTAAAAAAGGCAATAGGAACATTGAGAATATCAGCAATTTCCTGTAAACGCCCAGCTCCTATACGATTAGAGCCTTTTTCATATTTTTGGATTTGTTGAAAAGTCACACCTAACTGGCTACCTAATTTCTTTTGCGACATTCCCAGCATTGCTCTTTTAAAGCGAATTTTTCTGCCTATCGAAATATCGTTAAAGTGTGGATTTTTAGTTTGCACGTCAAGCTCCCCTGCCGGTTGCGAGCGCCCTCGCATGAGTATTCCGGGAGTCTGAAAGTACTGAGTTCGAATCAGCTTTTTTTGCTTTTAGTGCTAGAGCGCACCTGGACATGGCAAAAACTCCCGGAATTCCGGGATACCTACAAGAGTAGGTTCATTTTATGATCGAACTTTAGGGCTTTCAGACCCTACTGATCGCTGCGTAGACGATCAAAGTCACCCTTTAAAGTATAAAGTAATTTCATGAAATTAGCAATAAAATTTAAAACAGTCTTTATTTGTATTTTTATAAGAGGCAGATAACCTCTCATTTTTGATTAAATTATGTGTGAACGAAGTGAGCTCTATTTATTGAAATAGGTATAAGATCATAATCAGGAGATGCTAGACGTAGTAAAAACCTTTCATAGGCATCATTAGCAAACAAGCAAAGAAATATCATGATGATACCACCAATGACCCTTGCTGTTTGGTGTTCATAGGGTGCTGCTCCTGCCGTGTATCCGAAAAAAAGAAAAAATAGGAATAAAGCCAAGCCACCAGCAAAGAAGTTTAAGAAGGCAAAAACTGGTTTACGAATGAATAATAAAATAAGGAAGATTGCGTAAAGCAACCTTTTAAATATCACAGCCAATATTCTACGTATTGTTTTAAATATCCAAACGAATATTCTACGTGTTATGTTGAACACCCCACGCATTATAATTGATAAGATACTCTTTTTATGTCTTAATTTTTTTGGTGTTTGTATTCTTAGCAGAAAGATCGTTTATGACTCCCCCATTTTCAAGCCACTATATTATAAAATATGTATTATAAAAATGATTTATCTCTAATTATATCATCCAAAAATACAACAATACTTTATTCATTTTAACTAAAAACAAGTGCTTTATTAAGAAGAAAAGCTATTTTCATTAGCAAGAGCTGTTAAATCCTTACGTCTAAAATAGATAGAGCGTCCACAACGAACAGGTGGTTGCCCTTGCATAAGAATAATCTGTTCGTCTTTTCGCATTTCTTGTGTTATTTCATGTGGATATATTAAAGGTCTATGCTGGGTGTTTATATTTTCTGTCCCTCTTGTATGGAATCCTCCTAGAGGTTTGCTTGAATCTTTCACTTCAATGGTCATTTGACCACATGCCTTAGATATATTTTCAGCAGTTTTAATATCTTTTATTGCGGCATAGCTTACAAAAGCACAATTTTCAAACCATGTCATAACGCCTGACGAACCGAAATAGTGTTCTATTTGATCTACAGACTCGTAAAAAAGCATGAGAGATATGCCATATTTGCGTCCACGATCACGCGCTTCTTCTAAAATGTTCATATATCTTAAAAGATCAGCATTATCTAAAATAAAGAGCGCTCTTTTTGCATAATTACCATTAGCAGCTTCCATAGCTCTGAGAAAAGAGCCAACAAGGACACGCCCAACACCTGGATAAGATTTTAAAATTTTTGAGGGGATATTTAAAAAAACATCGATATCTCCTTTTGTTATATCATTAGTTTTAAAATCATGACCACTGATAAGATCTGCATAATTAGAGAGGGAAAGCCATTGTATATCTTTTGCAGCAGTAGAATAGACATCTGAGAAAGTTTGCGCCGCCATATTTGTAAAAACGCCAAGGGTTTCACGAATAAATTGGGATGGCGATGAAGCCTGTAAGGAACGCAATTTTCCAATCACAGACGGTTCTGGCATTAACATGATCGTATGAAGGGTTTTTAAATTTTTTTCCTGTAATGTGTATTCATCAGAAAAGACCACATGCGCAAGTATTCCTGTTAACAAATTATGTGCGTGTGATACAAAGAATTGGTCTGTCGAAATTGATTTGTAGTTTTCAGAAAGAAGGAGTCTAGCAACTTCAACCACACCCGCTTCTCTTTCATAAAGGGGGAGATTTTCATCTAACAGCCAATCTAAAGGATTAAAAGTTTCTGTTGAAGAACCATGGGGGTCAAGAACGTATACTCCTCTTTTTAACTGCTCCCTTGCGTCTTTAACTATTGGAGCGATTTCAGTTGAAGGGTCAAAAACGATCAGTGGACCGGAATATTTGAGACAAGTTGGAATAATATTACTGGTTGTTTTATAACCACCAGAACCAGCAAAAAATAACATATGGGTTGAATCAAAATTGAGTTTGTATGTCAACAATGGCTGGCTACCAGCTTTTCCCCATGTTGTTTTGTCTTTAGGATTAAAAGGGACATCTTTAACAATATCTTTGTCGACTCTATAGCGTTCTCCTATGACGACTTCACCATCACGAGGAAAAATCTTTTCAAGGCGTTTCATACTCATCCATTGAACACCACCAAAGATCGTATTTTTTGAAATTTTCAAAGGTGAAGCTTTAGGTAATGATAGTTTTATCGTGTAACCAAGGATAATAACGCCAATAACAACACCCCCTAAAACCATCCTATCAAAGAAAGGAAAAACATCCGCCCATGTCATATTATTTTGACCTACATAGGGACTAAGTCTGATATATTCATTTGCACTATAATAAGTTGCAAACAAACCAAAGATGATCATGGATGAAATAATGATATTTTTTCTGGTATGCCTTTTTTGTAATAAGATGAATGAAGAACATGAAAGTGCAATAAGGATTAAAATATCCAGTGGCTTTGATCTTACAAACCAATAAGCATCAGGCGTCGTTCCATTTTCTGTAATGTTATTGATGGTTATATTGACCAAAAAAGCTACAATGATTGAAAAGATGAGTGGCAATGCTAAAAATATAATCTGTTTTTTGTCTAATTTATTGACCATTTTCCCCCTGCATACCAGAAAAAGCTTCTCTTCCTATTTTTTCGAAATTTTTGAATTTTTATCAAGTTTTGAAACGTAAAGCAAACCATCTTAAGATGAAAGACTTATCTGCCTCTCTAAGACGGGCTTTTATAAAAAGCTCCCCTAAACTAATTTTTTCAAGAATTTTTCCAAAGTTTCTTTGATGCTTCACGCGCTATTTAAATTTCTTACTTAACTCTTTTACGACACTGTATATGCTTCTTAACAGAAAAAAAACCAATAACAATACGCATTAGTGTTCACTGAAAAAAAAGCGCGGTTTATCATGTTGTGCCGTAAAACATTGTTGTTTAGAGCCGTGATATAAGGCATGTAAAACTTTCCATATTAAGTGTTTTTAGAGTGTGTAATAAATGGGCATGGCTTGCCCCGTAACGCCCTTTTTAAAGTGAACCACATGAATGGGTCAGGAGTAGGTCACCCCCCCCCGCCAACAGAAGCCGGACTGTTTACAGAGCAGCCTTTAAGTCAGGAATATGCATCCTTTAGAGCGTAGAGCGGGAGGAAATCAAACACAAAATTGCTTTCTGTTTTTGAGGTTTGAGCTCTCTAAAACTTTTCAAAAGGATGTGCTCTTCTTTACTTGCGATCCCTTCATCACAGCAATACAAGGCATTTTCTTTTGTCGAGAGATCGGAGTAGAAAAAAGAAATGGGAACATTGAGAATATCAGCAATTTCTTGTAAACGCCCAGCTCCTATACGATTAGAGCCTTTTTCATATTTTTGGATTTGTTGAAAAGTCACCCCTAACTGACTGCCTAATTTCTTTTGCGACATTCCCAGCATTGTTCTTTTAAAGCGAATTTTTCTGCCTATCGAAATGTCGTTAAAGTGTGGATTTTTAGCTTTCACTTCAAGCTCCCCTGCCGGTTGCGAGCGCCTCTTATGCGTATTCCGGGAGTCAAAAACACTGAGTTCAGTCAGCTTTTTTTGCTTTTAGTGCTAGAGCGCACCTGGACATAGCAAAAACTCCCGGAATCTCGCGATACTTATAAAGCAGGCTAATGTTTCATCTTGGATTTTCAGGCTTTGGGTTTCACCATTCAACCACACTGTACGACGAGAACCCTAGTGCTTGTTCATAAAATAATTTCTGGAGACCAGCAATAAAATTTAAAACAGTGTTTTTATCTCATGAGACAATCAAACACAAAATTGCTTTCTGCTTTTTAGGTTTGAGCTCTCTAAAACTTTTCAAAAGGATATGCTCTTCTTTACTTCCGATCTTTTCATCGCAGCAATACAAAGCATTTTCTTTTGTTGAGAGACCAGCGTAAAAAAAGGCAATGGGAACATTGAGAATATCAGCAATTTCTTGTAAACGCCCCGCCCCTATACGATTAGAGCCTTTTTCATATTTTTGGATTTGTTGAAAAGTCACACCTAACTGGCTGCCTAATTTCTTTTGCGACATTCCCAGCATTGTTCTTTTAAAGCGAATTTTTCTGCCTATCGAAATGTCGTTAAAGTGTGGATTTTTAGCTTTCACTTCAAGCTCCCCTGCCGGTTGCGAGCGCCCTCGCATTGGTATTCCGGGAGTCTGAAAGTACTGAGTTCAGTCAGCTTTTTTTGCTTTTAGTGCTCATCGCACCTGGACATGGCAAAAACTCCCGGAATCCCGGGATACCCACAAGAGTAGGCTAATTTTATGTACTGAACTTTAGGGCTTTCAGACCCTACTGATCGGTTGCGTAGACGACCAAAGTTACCCTTTAAGGTATAAAGTAATTTCATGAAATTAGCAATAAAATTTAAAAACAGTCTTTATGTGTATTTTTATCAGAGGCAGATAACCTCTCAAACGCTTATACCCACTCTTCAAACCATAAGATAAGCCCCGCGTTTATTGAGAGGATTAATAACCATTGATTCTTGAGATCAAGTTCCTTAAAGGGAGTCCGAATACCTTTGAAAGCTTTACACTGTGATGCGTTGAATTTTTGCACCACAACGGACTAATTTTTCCTCTAACCTCTCAAATCCACGATAAAGGATGATAGCGATTGTTTCTCCCTTTGTCCCGCCCATGCAACAAGATAAGAGAACTGCAATCACAAGAGAAACAACAAGCACGCAAATCCGTCGCCATGACAGGAGCCCCCCTTGCAAATTCTCTGTTCCATGAGATAGTTGCCCTCTCGCCCATCAAGCTTTATTTGCGCCCTCAAGCGATTGAGTTCTTGAACATGCATAAAACGATTTTCGAAAACCGTCTCTGTAATATGCGCGATTCCTTCAGCCCGTGTCATGCACCCCGCGTCATGAGCGCCATGAACGAAACTTAGACAATAATCACGAGCCTCCTCAAGAGTGAGAGAAGCAAAACTTTACACGAAAGAAAAACCATTCCGAAAAGAAAACAGCAGCCACAAAAGCCATACCCTTGAAAGATGGAGATTTGAAAGAACTATTGAGAAAATCATCAAGAATGTACGGCTCCAAAATTCCACAAGCAAGAGAGTAAACCATTAAAAATGCACCAGCCAAGCCCAGCGCCCCAAGCCCAGCCCCTCCCAACAAGCAAACATTGTGTTAAAACGCCCCCAAGCAATCGCCCCCCCCCTCAACCACAGCGCAAAGCATTCAGCATATCTTTGAAAGCTTTACACTGTGATGCGTTGGATTTTTGCGCCACAACGAGCTAATTTTTCTTCCAATCTCTCAAATCCACGATCAAGATGATAAACACGATTGACGATTGTTTCTCCCTTTGCTACCAATGTAACAAGAGTAAGAGGGCTGCAATCACAAGAGAAACAACAAGCACGCAAATCCGTCGCCATGATGAGGCCCCCCTTGCAAATTCTCTGTTCCATGAGATGCGTTGCTCTCTCGCCCATCAAGCTTTATTTGCGCCCTCAAGCGATTGAGTTCTTGAACATGCATAAAACGATTTTCGAAAACCGTCTCTGTAATATGCGCGCTTCCCTCAACCCCGTGTCATGAAAGCATGCCGCCCACACAACAGCCACCCCCCAAGCAACCTCTCAAAGCCATTCTTTGGAGCATATCTTTGAAAGCTTTACACTGTGATACGTTGGATTTTTGCGCCACAACGAGCCAATTTTTCTTCTAATCTCTCAAATCCACGATCAAGATGATAAACACGATTGACGATTGTTTCTCCCTTTGCTGCCAATGCTGCAATCACAAGAGAAACAGAAGCACGCAAATCCGTCGCCATGACAGGAGCCCCTTGCAAATTCTCTGTTCCATAGACAGTTGCCGTCTGCCCATCAAGCTTTATCTGTGCTCCTAAGCGATTGAGTTCTTGAACATGCATAAAACGATTTTCGAAAACCGTCTCTGTAATATGCGCGATTCCTTCAGCCCGTGTCATGAGCGCCATGAATTGCGCTTGGAGATCAGTTGGAAAAGCAGGATAAGGTCCTGTTTTAATATCAACGGGCATAATTTTGGTGTTCTTTGGATTTCGCTTAACATGAATTCCATGAGGTTCTATTTGAATCTCGAGTCCTGTTTTTTGGAGAACTTTAAGCACTTTTGTGAGATGATTAGGATTTGCATTTTTAAGAAAGACATCTCCTCCCGTCATAGCAACAGCCATTGCATATGTTCCCGCTTCGATTCGATCAGCAATAACGCGTACTCTAGCACCGTTGAGTTTTTTAACCCCTTCAATTGTAAGCGTTGTTGTTCCTTCACCGGTTATTTGAGCCCCCATAGCATTCAGGGTTCGAATAAGGTTTGTCACTTCTGGCTCACAAGCCGCATTCTCAAGAGTGGTTGTTCCCTTTGCCATTGTCGCCGCCATCAGCAGCACATGGGTTCCACCAACAGTGACTTTAGGGAAACGATAGTGAGCACCTTTTAACCCCTTTAGCGCTTTTGCATGAACATATCCATTTTCGATAGTAATCTGTGCGCCTAAAGTTTTAAGTCCCTCAAGGATAAAATCGACAGGTCTTGTTCCAATAGCGCATCCTCCAGGAAGCGAAACATAAGCCTCTGCGCATCGTGCAAGCAGAGGTCCGATAACCCAAAAGCTTGCACGCATTTTTTTCACCAGTTCGTATGGTGCCCGTGTTGTGGCTATTTTTTGCGCCGTAAAATGAATTGTTCTTGAATTCACACATTCATCGTTAAACTCTTGTCCATCAACGGCATATCCAACACCATGATTATTGAGAATACGAATAAGCAATTCAACATCGGCCAGATGCGGAATATTTTCTAAAGTGAGCGTTTCTTCTGTAAGCAGCGCCGCAATCATAAGAGGCAATGCAGCATTTTTTGCCCCAGAAATAGGAATTGTTCCTTGAAGTTTTTCTCCCCCAACAATTTGAATAGAATCCATCGTGTTTTCCCTCTTTTCCTTTGTGCCTGCCCTTCCAAAGGATTGTCCCCCTTCGAGAAGTTATGCTTTATTAATCGTTTTAGAACGCATTCTAACTATGAGAACAAATTATTGAGAAGTTTGGTTGCAAAAATTTACTAAAAAACATTTTTTTGCATTTTAGAGCTTTTTGCATTTTAGAGCTCTGGTTGTGCTCTTTTTCGGCTTTGCTCTTTTCGACGTTTCAGGTTTTGACGCAATTGTTGTGCCAATCTTTCTTGACGTCGTTTTGCTTTTTCATCTTGATGATTAATTTCATTTTGTTTTTGTTTTTGATGCATTTGTGTCATTGCGCAACCTTTTAAACAGTGTTGAGCTTCTATCCAAGCAACTCATTTAGATATTTAAGCATATAAGAAACATATGTCATGACATAAGATACGTTTTCTTGCAAGAATATACAAATGTTCTCTTGCCTATTTTCTGACAATATGGCACAAGACAGCGCAAAGATTGAAAAGGGCTGCGGTAGCTCAGTGGTAGAGCACTCCCTTGGTAAGGGAGAGGTCGAGAGTTCAATCCTCTCTCGCAGCACCATTTTATTCTTCTTTTGCCTCTCTCTTTTTGCCCTTATAAGTCTTCCCTATAAGCCTAAATCTTTTCCCCCAACCTTCATCGGCTTCATCAAATCCTCCATCCTTTAAACCATGCGTTTCAATAGCCTCAAAATCAGTAGCTTCAAAATCAATAGCCTCAATGCCACACTTAATCTCTAAAATGCCTTACGAACGGCTTTTGAAATTGACCGCCCCCCAAAGAATATCCCCCCACCCCTTGCCTCCCTCCCCTTTCCTTGCCTCCCCTTTCCTTGCCTCCCCCCTCTTTCCTTTCTGTAAGATTTGCCCCCTATCCTTCTCTTTACCAAGCCTCACTGTTGCAACAGCTCTTAGCACTTGAGACGGTATAGGCATTTTTATTTTTTCAATATTTTATTTCTTGAATATTTTTCCCCACAAGCTCACCCTGTTTGTAATATGCAAACAAACGATTTTACTTGATTCAATATAAGAGCGTCTGAATAAGAAGGGTTGAAATAAGAACATCTCACACTATTTCGGGCTCTCATTGAAATTCAAATTAAATCTCAATAATGAATTATTATAAACTCATTGTTTGAACATATCCCATTGATACCTTTATCCGACCCAAAACGAATAATCTTATCTTTCTAGCCTCTCTATCCACCTCAAGCAACACAAGTATTCCCTGTAAAAATTAGAATAAGCTTCATCGATCCTATTCGTCATTTACAACAAATCTAACAGAGCCATTTCCAGAACCTCCTCTCAACGCCTTTCCCATTCTCCCCACCCCTTACCAAAAGCAAAAACCAAACAGTGATAAAATCCCCCTCAATAAAGCTTTCAAGAAGCCACCCCACGCTCGCATATGCCAAACATCCCATATGCCAAACATCCCATATGACAGGCATCCCCATATACTAGACATCCCATATGGCAGAAAATTGAGAGCCCGCCTTTTCAAAGAAGATCCCTCATTACCAATTTTATACACTATGGTTTTCCACGTGCTCTAAGCCTCCCTCTTTCAACACGCATCTTTTTTATACGAATACTTTGATTGATACGGATAGCGTTATTCGTCTTGCATAAGAGCCCCAAGAGCGAAAAGCTCTCTCCCTCTGTTCTATTGAAATCAATCACCCCTCTTCGCTTACACTTCACAAGCAGAAAGATCCGTATGGCGTAAAACTTTCCAAGAAAAGCATATCTCTTCGTAAGAAGCCTCCCAGTAAACGAGATTATGAATCGTCTCAAGAGCTACAGCCCATGCCGCAATTTTGGCAACGGCCCCCCAATAGTACCAACTTACTTTTTCATAAAGTAAAAATAGGGTGCGCAATGTTTATAATCTCTGGGGGGGTATAATCTACGGGGCTTGACCGTTATACCCCTCACGATATTATTCACAGGCGCCAGTATGAAATTTATGAACGCCGGCATAAAATGGCTGTGAAATGAGCTTAGAGCGAGATATCTTTATTAAAACAAGTGCGTGAATGTACAACAACAAGTATATTTCATTTGGAGTATTTTGGATATTGCCTACTCTCCCCACCCTAGGACAACCATTTTGGCTACAGATCCCCTTATATATTCTGCATATTTTCTGCTGTCATACCTCCTCCAATAAGCTAAAACCCCACATATGCGGGGTTTTAGCCAGTACCACACCTTTATTTAGACACATTATGATCATTATAACCATTTTTATTAAATACGTTTTTACGTATATTTTCAACACAAAAATAACACATATTGATTTATTCAACAGAAATGACTTATAAAAGCTCATCAGAAACAAACGACAATAAATACCTTATGTTTAAACACTTTATTTTCTTCGCTATCGTAATAAGCGCTGTTTTATTTACGCATCATACAACGAGTGGATGTACAACAGATGGTCTTTTTGTTGGAAGTACTTCTCCGATCAATTGTATTTCAAAAGAATATATAAGACAGAAAATAAAAAAGAAGCTATTAGAAAAAGAACGCGAAAGAGAATGGTTAGAGCTTGAACAATTTTCTGTTAGCGCTTGTCCAGGTGAAAAATTTCCTGTTTATTATGGCTTTTCTATTATCGATTGTGTTTTGAGAGGAAGAACTAAAACAAAATCGTCTTAATCAAAATCATTTTAATAATGAAATTAATATAATGAACTTATTCCTGCAATGGTTTATCGTAGCATTCGTAATAACAACGATAATGTCTGTTCCCATAAGTTTACTTTGGCGTTTTAGATTTAAGGTTCCTGCCTGTTTATTTACAATAATGACAACCTTGGCTATTATTGCCGTCCCTTTTACATTTGATTTATCGTCTCTCTTTTAATCTATTTTTGTAAAAAATATTTCTAAAATATTAAAAACACCCTGCATTTTTAAGCGTTTTGAACTGTATCTCCTCTCATTTAGAGACAATAGCCCCAAGTACAGCCATGCCACTCAATACAATGTTCACCATATTTCTAACATAAAAATAACACATGTCGATACATTCAAAAGAGATCAATTAAACGATCTTATAAAATAAGAGCAATACACAAAGTGGCTGTATTTAATGATAGTAAATGAAGACGATTATTATGGAATTCTTGGTGTAAGCTACGCATGCAACGATAAACAGATAAAATCTGCTTTTCGTAAATTAGCTCTGCAATACCACCCTGATCATAATTCTAGTACCGAAGCAGAACAAAAATTCAGAAAAATTTGTGAAGCCTATGAAGTTCTTAAAGATCCTCAAAAGAGAGCTGCTTACAATCAGTTCTATCATAAAACTTTTAAAGATAATGACAAGGCTTCTGAAATTAGTAGAAAGCAAGAGAACAGACGACAAGATAATACCGAGCATGTAATTGGTAGTATCATGAATGTAATTTTCATTATTTGTGGAATAATACCTATATTTCGTTTTTTACGTGGAATATACCACTAGGAATAATAAGTATAGGGTTATTAATTTTCATCAGTATAAAAGGATATTTGGTAAATATTGGTACATTTATCTTCGGGATCATACTAATATCATTTATCAAAGTTATATGGAGAAGTATCTATTGATCAGTGCTTTTGAAGAGCTTTAAGATCAGTCCCACAGTGAATTCACAAGGTGTGGTAATTTTTGATTTTCTATAACAAGGTAGTGTAGAAAAACATAGAGATTATAATGTCTCTATCCGTTCTTTTCTTATTCTCCCGTTTCCTCCACCCCTCTATTTTTTTCCACAACCTGCCCCCAATCTTTTCCCCAACAAGCCCACTTGACTCCACACAGACTTTTTCTCATGCCCCTAACATCCTTTTCCATATCGGCTAAAAAAAATCCCCCAAGCCCCCGCAAAGCTCTCTCCCCCCCAAGAACGAAAGCATAACGTACACCATTGTCACAGCAATGAAAAAAGCAATTGGCCCATCATTGCCACTCCCCCACAGTACTCACCACAAAAGCACCCAAAATCACACCACCATATCTCTAAACAACTTGGCCTTACTCCCCATTCTCGTTTTCCCCTCCAGCATACCGCGCCGCCTTGCATGCGCTCCAAGCACCCTTTCTTCCCACATTTTCCCACCATGCCTTTCACATTCATGACCAAGCTCTTTGCGCTCCCTGCACTCTTTGCGCTCTTTGCTTGCACCCTCCTCAAACACAAAAACCAGCTCTTTTCCTCCTTGAACGTGCCTTTTTATAGGTTGGAACCTGTCTGCACTGCTGCTTCCCTTCCCCCTAAACCTCATTTTTGTTCTCTAGCATGCTTTCGTGTCACTCCAAGTCACAGGATAACGACCTGCCCCCTTCATCCCCACCATTTCCTCCTCATCCCGCTCCAACATTTCTCTTCCCAAAGCCGCGTATCTCCCCCTTTTCCATATCGGCTAAGAAAATCCCCCAAGCCCCCGCAAAGCTCTCTCCCCCCAAGAACGAAAGCATAACGTACACCATTGTCACCACAATGAAAAAGCAACTCAGCCCTTTCATTGCGGCTCCCCCCCCCCACACTCACCACAAAAGCACCCAAAATCACAGCCTCCATACCTCTGAACACTTAGCCTTACTCCCGATTCTCGTTTTCCCCTCCAGCATACCGCGCCGCCTTGCATGCGCTCCAAGCACCCTTTCTTCCCACATTTTCCCACCATGCTTTCACATTCATGACCAAGCTCTTTGTGCTCCCTGCACTCTTTGCGCCCCCTTATTTAGCACCCTCTTCCAACATATGCTTTGCTCTTTTCCCCCTCTGCTCTTTCCTTTTTATAGAACTTTGCCTCTCCTCAACGCTACACAAGATCCCTTTCTTGCCCGCCTCATTCTTGTTTTGCCCTCCAGCATACGTCTTGCATGCGCTCCAAACTCCCCGCTTTCTCCCTCCTTCAAAGCAATTTCTGTTCTTATATGAAAACCTGTCTCAACCGATTTAATTTGCTGTACCATCTTCTCCAAAGCCTCATTAAAACGGCTAATTTCATTTTCAAGCTTGCAAATATATGCTTCATCACGATAAGCCCGTTTAATCAAAGGAGGCATATCCGGCCAATAGAGCATTAAATCCACCCATTCGCGTTGAGAAATCCATAATCCCCCTTGACATTGTGCTTTATGTTCTGCTGGAAAGCTCTTTTGCATGAAATGAGGGATCAAAATTTCAGGTTTTTTTGTTTTAATTTCTAATAAGCCATTTTTTCCCACAAAAGCATCGGGGGAAAATCCTTGTCTGCGGTCATCTGCCAAAACAAAGCCAATACATTCAGGTTCTGTATGTGTAAGTTCCCCATAAAGCTGTCGTGCGATTGGTTCTAATTCTGTCCCACGTCGCATAGAAAGTGTTGCCCCTTCATCAACAGTTTTTCCTGTAATTCTTTCTCCCGCCAATTTCATCATCACACTCTGATAGCGTGACGTTTTTTGCCCTTGTTTTGTTCGTGCCATAACCATCTCAAACAACGAAGCCGTAATCAAACCATTACGCGCTTGCTGCCATTCTTCTGTTCCTTGAATACAATCGATAATGATTGGCATAGTATTTCTCCCCTTCTTTAAGGTGCTTTTTTGCAACATATTCTCTTTGAAACATTCATATCTTTTAAGATGCATTCCCCACTAAGAATGACAGCATCCTTAAATATTGTGCTGCTGAAATCACAAAAGCTTTTGGAAACGCCCCCTCAACATCCCCCTCCCCACAAGTTTCTCATCCCCTCCTTTTCCATATCGGTTAAGCCCCCAAGCGGCGCCCTCCCTAGACGAAAGCATAACGCGTGATATTTTCTCCCCGATAAAAAAACCTCTCGCCCATCATTGCCCCCTAAGGCTCAATACAAAAACGGTCAGAACCGCGCTCCCATAGCGCCTTCCTCTTCTTCCCTCTCAAACACCTTCCCTCATTTCCCAACATGCTTTCACATTCATATCCAAGCTCTTTGCACTCCCTGCGCTCAAAGCCCTCTGCTTTCTCCCCTCCTCCAACACTCTACTCCTTCCCCCTACACGGAACTTTTTTTAAAGATTGACATCTCCTCAACGCTTGTACGGCTGCCCCTTTTCCACACCTCATATCTCCCCTCCAGCATATGCCTTACATACGCTTCAAGCTCTCCTCTCCCCCCACTCGTTCTCCCTCTTAACCAGCCAACCACCAACATTTTCCCCAACAAGCTTCCCCCCAACATCCCTCCTCCCCACAAGTTTCTCATCCCCTCCTTTTCCATATCAGCTAAGCCCCCCCAAGTCGTCTCCCCCAAGAACGAAAGCATAACGCACACCATTGTCACCACAATGAAAAAGCACTTGGGCCCATCATTGCGCTCTCCCAGCACTCAACACAAAAGCACCCCAAAGCCCCCCCCCACGTGTCCCAATATGTCTAAACAAGCTTTAACGACCTCCCCCGTCAAACACCTCCTTCCATTTTCCAGCATGCTTTAGGTATCATTCCAAGCTCCCTACTTGCGTGCCGCAAAAACACAAAAACCGGCTCTTTTCCCCCTTGAACTTGCCTTTTTATAGGTTGGAACCTGTCTGTACTGCTGCTTCTCTTCCCCCTAAGCCTTCATTTTTGTTCTCCAGCATGCTTTCATATCACTCCAACCCCACTGGATAACCCGCTGCTGCTTCATTGCCTTACCCCCCCCAATGAACCAGCCGGCAACTGCCCCCTACACACAAGCGTCCGCAATTCCCCATATATAGGGCTCTTTTCTTCATGCCCTCCTTTCCATATCGGCTAAGAAAATCCCCGCAAAGCTCTCCCCCAAGTCGTCCCCCCCCCCAAGAACGAAAGCATAATGTGCACCATTGTCACCGCAATGAAAAAGCACTTGGGCCCATCATTGCGGCTTCTTTTTTCAACCCTGCTACTGCACGACGGAAAAATCATGGCGGCAATATTCTTCCTCCAATTTTTTTGCCATAGACTGAGCCACCTCTTGCGATATAAAAAGTATAGCGTTGTGTTTTTGTGGTTCGAGTCTGATTAAATTCCGCATATTTCCAGCATAATAAAGTGGAATCCCTTGATACGAAGTCTTGAGATAACTTGGCATGTTTACCACCAATAATCTGTCAAGACATCACATGGGCGTAAACGATGCTGTTTTTCATAAGAGCCATAGAGATTATCTTCATAATCGCAAGCCGCTCTTTCATTTAAACAAGCATGATAAGCTTCACTATTCAAAATGAAGGGCTGCAATTGTGTATTTTCTTCATTTATTTCATGATTTTCGACATAAAAATCAGCGATTTGTTCCGTAATATCTTCAGCATGAGAAGTTGTCAGATCGAGTCGTAAAACTCTATAAACAGTTTCACATTCTTCAATCAGTTCGAGCACTTCTTCGATTTCGTCGATTGGTCCTTCATAAGTACAAGGATTTTCCTCTTCGCATAAAACGACAATGATTTCATCCTCTTTAACGAATGAAATATTTTTCATGATTTCCCCCTTTAGATAGTTGATAAAGCATAGCCTTGTCTTGACAAGACTAAATATAGCGTTAGTCTTATATCCTCTATAGGAGAGATGTCAACCATTTTATCCTTCATAAAAGATATATTTTAAATATCTACGGGGTTCAAATGACATATGTAAAGAAAAATCTATTATTCTTTGTTCCTCTCATGCCCCTTTGTTGTTCTCTATTTGTTCTTACAAAATTGCAATTATAAACACACAGGAGAGATAAAATGAGTGACATAATATTAATAAAACACTGGAGTCGCCTTGACTCAAAAGCACAGAAGGAAGTTATTTTGAAGCTTCGTCAATTGGTCGCCGCAAAAGAGTCAAAATCGCCTGTCTCTCTTGCGGAGAGAGTTTCGAAATAAGCTCTATAAATTCTTTATCTTCAGGGCTAGCCCCTTTCCCGTAAAGAATATAATTCATACTGATATTAATTTCGTGACAAATTCGCGAGAGAGATTCGATTGTTGGTTCTTTTCCTTCAGAAAGAATAGAATGAAGGTACCCCGCGCCTTTACCGGCAGCGAGGGAGATAGATCTTTTTGACCGCCCACTTTTTTCCAAAGCGATTCTTAATCTTTGACGCCAACCATCGATATTCATAATTTCACCATATAGCGCGTCTTTTTAAAAAAACACGTCCTTTTTATAAAACGGGCTTGCATTATCCTCTAAAAAGGATAAAATTAAGGAAACAAATTTTACTTTTTCGGGGGAAATTTTTTTTATTTTTAGATCATAAAAACACTTTAACCACCCTACCGGATATAAAAGACCACCTCCAAAGCTTCTGCCCAAAAGCAAGTACGTTGAGAATGTGTGGTATTCTTTATTTTTTCCATCACCGCAATCTTAAATCGTAAGTTTGCATGCTCTTCAAGCACAGCCAATCATTTATAAGCATCGTAAAGAAGCCTCTAGTCATCATCGAACAGAGCCAAAAGCAACACAAGTTAAATCCTTATTTGAGCTTTTATCATCAATAAAAATGTATAAAAAAGAAGAAAGTAGATTGCAGTATGAAACACGCTAATCAACAAGAAACTCCTCATTATGAATCGTCTAGGCTTCCATATGTTTGTTGGTATCAAAATGACTTTCTAGGAGGTGTACGTGGGATGCGCGCACACGAAATTGGAATCTATACGATTCTTCTCAATGAAATGTATGCCCGTGGCCGACCTTTAGAAATATCGAAAGAACGTTTAGCGCGTCTTTGTGGTTGTGACAAGCGAACTTTTGTTAATGTTTTAGAGATGCTCATCCAAGAGGGTAAGATTTTAAATTTAGCCAATGGATTATGGAACAAGCGTTGCGAAAATGTTTTTCAAGAGCGTGAAAAATTGCTTGAACAAAAATCCTTTGCGGGTCGTTCTTCGGCAAAAAAACGCAAGAAAATCAATGCAGAGATGCAACAACTGCTTAACGAAAGTCCAAAAGATGTTGCACAAAACTCAAAAGCTCAAAAGGCAGAAGAAAAGGAAACACCTTACGGTGTTTTAGAAAAGAAAATTTTGTTTGATGAGACAGAACCTTGTTTTTCCTGCGAAGAGAACTTTGAACAAAGCGATCATCCATCCCCCTCACCGGCTCTTGATTCACCTCTCCCTTTGCCTGCCCAAGCAGAAGCGGAGCAAAAAAACGCCTCCCCTTTAAAAGCTCCCCAAGACGAGTTCACTCCCGCCCCTATCGCGCAAATTGTCACGGGGGAAAAAACAAAATCCGCCACCACTCTTCCCCCCAGCAATCTTCCTGCCTCCATCCCGCTTTGCACCAACAAAAAAACCACAACCTCAGTTACCAAAGGACACCGCCTTCCTGAGCATTGGCAAGCAGACATCAAGGCGGCAGTTTCAGAAGGCTTGAGTGAAAGCCAAGCTCTTTGGCAAGCCAAGAAGTTTCGCGACTATTGGCAAGCCAAGAGCGGCAAAGAAGCACTCAAAGTAGACTGGCAAGCCACATGGCGCAACTGGTTTCGCCGTGAGATCGAACGGCAAGAACAGCAAAAACAGGGAGGCTCCTCATCTTTTACCTCTGAGAACAATGACACGCTTTACCGCAGTTTGATCAACTATAACGACAATTTTTGAATCACACAAACAACGTATTTTTCAAGCAAGCGCGGGGACAAAAATGCTTCAAAACCACAACAGCATCGGACAAAACAAAAGGCGGCAAAACAACATTTGGATAGGCGATTCACACAGCAAAACGCGTCAACATCGACCATTTTGCTCTCATCACAAAAGCGTTTTCCCCACGCAAAAGACCCCCACAGGCACCCCAACATACACACCCCAACATGCACCCCAATACACCAGGACTCCAGCATGCACCACCCCCTCAGGCATATCCACCCCGCCCTTCTTTCACCCCCTTCCTCCTTTCCACCTTCCTCCTTTTCCCAAGGCGCCACTTCCCATGCTCTTGGCAAGCAGACATCAACAGAGCAGCTTCAAAAACCTTCAATGAAAAGCAAACTCTTTGGTAACAAAACACCCCTCCACACAGGCACCCCACCCCCCCAAAACAGGACTCCAGCATGCACCACCCTCTCACAGACATATCCACCCCACCCTTCTTTCACCCCCTTCCTCCTTTCCGCTTTCCTCCTTTTTCTCAAGGCGCCACTTCCCATGCTCTTGGCAAGCAGACATCAACAGAGCAGCTTCAAAAACCTTCAATGAAAAGCAAACTCTTTGGTAACAAAACACCCCTCCACACAGGCACCCCACCCCCCCAAAACAGGACTCCAGCATGCACCACCCTCTCACAGACATATCCACCCCACCCTTCTTTCACCCCCTTCCTCCTTTCCGCTTTCCTCCTTTTTCTCAAGGCGCCACTTCCCATGCTCTTGGCAAGCAGACATCAACAGAGCAGCTTCAAAAACCTTCAATGAAAAGCAAACTCTTTGGTAACAAAACACCCCTCCACACAGGCACCCCACCCCCCCAAAACAGGACTCCAGCATGCACCACCCTCTCACAGACATATCCACCCCACCCTTCTTTCACCCCCTTCCTCCTTTCCGCTTTCCTCCTTTTTCTCAAGGCGCCACTTCCCATGCTCTTGGCAAGCAGACATCAACAGAGCAGCTTCAAAAACCTTCAATGAAAAGCAAACTCTTTGGTAACAAAACACCCCTCCACACAGGCACCCCACCCCCCCAAAACAGGACTCCAGCATGCACCACCCTCTCACAGACATATCCACCCCACCCTTCTTTCACCCCCTTCCTCCTTTCCGCTTTCCTCCTTTTTCTCAAGGCGCCACTTCCCATGCTCTTGGCAAGCAGACATCAACAGAGCAGCTTCAAAAACCTTCAATGAAAAGCAAACTCTTTGGCACTCCCCCTCCCACACAGGCACCCCAACACATGCCCCAACAAGGTATCCCAAAACAGGACTCCAACATGCACCACACCCTCACAGATATATCCACCCACCTTCTTGCATCATCCACCCTACCTGCTTCCAACGCGCCCCTCTCAAAGGGCTCCACCTTCCTAAACCCTTGGCAAACAGATACCAACACAGCCATTTCAAAAACTTTCAGGATAGAGCAAGTCCCGCGCAAAAAAGGACCGTATAGCATAAGACCTTTCACCATGTGATCGAACAACGAGAACAGCAAAAACAGAATCCTCACCTCCCACATCTTGAGAAAAACGACAATAATATCACGAATGACCATGAGCACAATTTTTGAAATCAAACAAAAACTTATCTCACAAGCAGATAGAATAGCAGAAATGCTTCTTCCCCAAGGGCACAAACGAGGCAACAATTGGATTGTAGGCAACACACGTGGTGAAGCTGGTCAAAGTTTATCGATTTGCTTAAGTGGTAGTAAAGCAGGACTTTGGTATGATTTTGCAGAAAGCACAGGAGGAGATCTTTTAGACCTTTGGTGTGAAGTCAAAGGCATTAGCCTCTCTCAAGCCTTAGAAGAAGCACGCGCGGCTCTCAATCTGACACGCCCCAAACCCTTTATGGCACCCCATCGTTCCTATCGCCGTCCACCGGTCCCTACAGGGCGCCCCCCGCAAAATCTTGTAAAAACCTATCTCCACAAAGAACGCCACATTCCTTTAGAGATTATAAAGCGTTACCGCATAGGAGAAGATGGCGAAAAAATCATTTTTCCCTTTTATAAACCCGATGGCACCCTTGCTTTAGTTAAAGAACGGCTTGCGCAAGCGGGAGCAAAAACCAAACCAACAGCCTCCCAATGTGAACCGATTTTATTTGGTTGGCAAGCCCTTTACCCCACAAACCACGCCTCCACGCACACATCCCAGCAGGTACCCTCAACCAACCCCACCTCCACACAGGCACCCCAAAACACCGCCACAATCAACCCCGCCTCCACAAAGGCATCCCTGCACACATCCCAACAGGTAACCCAACACGCACCTCAGCAGGTACCCCAAAACACCGCCCAGCAGGTACCCTCAACTAACCACCCCTCCACGCAGGCGCCCACGCACACATCCCAACAGGCAACCCAGCACACACCTCAGCAAGTATTCCAACACACACCTCAGCAGGCATCCCAACACACACCTCAGCAGGTACCCTCAACCAACCACGCCTCCACACAAGCGCCCCAAAACACTGCCTCAACTAACCTCACCTCCACGCAGGCACCCCAACACACACCTCAGCAGGTACCCTCAACCAACCCCACCTCCACACAGGCATTCCAAAACACCGCCTCAACTAACCTCACCTCCACGCAGGCATCCCCGCACACATCCCAGCAGGTAACCCAACACACACCTCAGCAGGTACCCTCAATCAACCCCACCTCAACCAACCCCGCCTCTACACAGGCATCCCAAAACACCGCCTCAACCAACCCCGCCTCCACAAAGGCGCCCCAAAACACCGCCTCAACCAACCCCACCTCCACACACACACACCAACAGGCACCCACACACCCCCCCCAACAGGCGCCATTTCCCATTCTTTCTTCAACAAACCGTACCATTGTTATCACTGAAGGAGAAATTGATGCGCTATCCTTAGCCGCCTATGGATATCCGGCGGTTTCTGTTCCCTTTGGAGGAGGCAGTGGAGGAAAACACAACTGGATTGAAAATGAATTTGATCATTTAGAATCTTTTGAAACGATTTTTTTAGCCACCGATATGGACAAGCCCGGAGAAGAAGCAGCCCGTGAGATTGCCAGCAGGCTTGGACGCCACCGTTGCTACCGTGTCCGTTTACCCCTTAAAGATGCCAATGACTGTTTAACCGCAGGGATCGATAAAGCCACCATAAAAGCCGCCTTTTCCTCAGCACAAAGCTTTGCACCAGAAGGTTTACGGCGCGCCTCAGACTATAAAGATCAAGTGATTGGGCTTTTTTGGCCAGAGCCTGAAAAACATCTTGGTTATACGGTTCCCTATCCTAAACTGAAGGACAAATTGCATTTCCGCCCAGCAGAATTAACGCTCTGGAGCGGTGCGAGTGGTGCAGGTAAAAGCCAATTATTATCAGATTGTATTCCCCATTGGATTGCACAAAAGAGTCGCCTTTGCTTAGCGTCTCTAGAAATGAAAGGAGAACAATCGCTTCGCCGTTTAACCAAACAAACGGGCGGCTTAGAACAGCCTACAAAAGAAACGATTGAACGGATTCTTCATTTTTTAGACGATGGGCTTATTCTTTATGAGCATGTTGGCAAATCAAGCGTTGACACCTTGCTTGATGTCTTTGACTATTGTCGTGCGCGCTATGGCTGCGATCAATTTATCATCGACAGTTTGATGCGGCTTGGCATTGCCTCTGATGATTATGCAAGACAAGAACAAGCCGTTTATAAAATGGTTGATTGGGCTGTTTTAAACAATGTACATATTCACCTTGTAGCCCATGCCCGAAAAGGCGGTCTGGATAAAGATATCCCCAGCACAGAAGACATTAAAGGCGCCTCAGAAATTGGTGCCAATGCCTTTAACATCATCACCATTTGGCGCAATCGACCGTTGGAAGATAAAATCTTTGCCGCCTCTCTCGCACAAGAAAAAGCAGATTTAGCCAAACGCCCAGGTGTCATTATGAATATTGCCAAACAACGTTCTGGTGATTTTGAAGGCAAAATAGGGCTTTGGTTTGATCCCCAAACTTATCGCTATCGCTGTTCTTTTGAACAATCATTCCCTCGACGTTATCTGTAATGCCCCATAAACCCCACTCTCTTTAAAAACGCCTCCACTTTCAAACGCGCACGTCTTGCTCCCACAGAAACAACAGGAAGGATCAATCCACAAATGATGAAAAACACCCAATCCTTCGCGAACCAAAGCCTGCTCAACCCTAGATTCTCTGCTCCCAGACGGAAACAAAAAAAGGTCGCTCCAACAACGGCGCAAAACACCCCCCCCTTCAATAACCACAAACAACGCGTCACCACCCCATCTCGCCGCCCCCTCATATGCAAAATCAAGAACCACTCCAACAGTGCAGCAAACACGATCCCCATCAAGGACAGGAGTCCCCATGGTATGTCCATATTCTCCATCCCCACAAGAGCTAAAAAAAGGACGACTCCTAAAATGCCGTAAAACAGCACTTCCTTCAAAAAGAGGGAAACACCAAAAATACAATAAAACGCCGCTCGCCACCACGGAATATCGAAGCGCTTGGAAACCTTATAAGTACCAATAACGACAACAATAAAAAGGTAGGAAAACACCAACAACAGCAAAAAAAACAAATCGTTCGACATCACATACCCCTCACAGCAAGCCCATTAAAGATCACACCCATAAGACAAAAAAACACACCCTACTTTAAGAACCAAGCCCCTAAAACACGCGCACACCTTGCTCCCTCACAAACAAAAGGAAGGGTAAATCCAAAAATGAATAAAAACACCCTCTCATCCGAGAACCAAAGCCAGCTCAACCCTAGATTCTCTGCTCCCAGACGGGTAAAAAAAAGAATTGGTGCCAAAATGCAGCAAAACAGCACAAAATTCAAAGCACGCAACGACCTCTGTAGCACCGTATCACCTTGCTCGCGTATAAAGAACCCCAAGAGCACTTTCAACAATAAAGACAAGAGCAAAACCTTTAAGAATACCGCCCTTATGCTATCCATATCCCTGACGCCCACAGCAGCGAACCACAGGATAAAGCCCATCATGCAACAAAACATGACCGCCTTTAAGAACACTTGCCCCGCCACAGGCATACTCTTGACGCCCAGATGCACCAAACCAAGGACAGTTGCAAAAATGCAAGAAAACACCGCCCCCTTCAAGAGCAGCTCCCCGTCAACAGCGCGCCTGCCCACGCCCACATAAACAAAACCAAGGTAGGTGGCAAGGGCGCCATAAAGCACCACCCATCTCCAAAACATCCACTCTGTAACAGAGCGACGCTTTGCTCCCTTATAAATAAAAATCAAGGCCAGAGCAAAAAAGCAGAAAAACCAAGGCAACAGCCAAAACATCACATCGTTCGACATCAAATACCCCTCACAGAAAGAACATCAAAGACCACGCCCGTGGGAAAGAAAAATGCTCATTTTTTTAAGCCCCCCAACAGTACACGCACACACCGTACCCCTTCCAAAACAAACAAAGGAACGAATCCAACACTGCTCACAAACACCCCATTGTTAAAGATCAAAAACCAGTGCCCCCATATGCTTGGCTCCGTTATACGCCAATCCAACAACGCAGGAAAACACCGCTAACTTCAAAAACATGTCCCGCGCAACCACCATACGCCCCGCTCCTTTATTAAGCAAAAATCAGAGACCATGCCAAAAATGCAGCAAAAGATCAATCCTTTGCAAAGAATGAAAGCCTAAACCCAAGACGCTTTGCCCCTAGACAAATAAGCCCAAGGATAAGACCAAAGATAACGCCAAAAAGAATGTAAAAAACCCACTTGTTTGAAAACCACACCTGAGCCAAACCAAAATGCTCAGCTTTCGCATAAACAAACTTAGAGGTCACGCCAACAAAGAATGCAAGCACCCCACCCTTAAAAAAGTCCTTCCTTGTAAACCCGAAAAACCTTATTCCCACATAAATAGAAACAAAGGCGAGAGCCAAAGGGCAGAAAAACCCCAACCACTGCAAAAACATCACATCGTTCGACATCAAATACCCCTCACAGAAAGAACATCAAAGATCACGCCCATGGGAAAGAAAAATGCTCATTTTTTTAAGCCCCCCAACAGTACACGCACACACCGTACCCCCTCCAAAACAAACAAAGGAACGAATCCAATAGTGCTCACAAACACCCCATTGTTCAAGAACCAATGCGTGCTCCAGCCCATATGCTTTACTCCCACATGCGCCAACCCAACGACAGTGCCAATAATACAAGAAAACACCACCCACTTGAAGCACCACACCCCACGCGATATCCATTTACCTCGAACCCTCATAAGCAAAACCAAGGACAGGTCCAGCAATGCAACAAACACCGCTCCTATCACTAAAAATTCCCATGATATATCAAAACGCTTCACTCCCTTATAAGCAAAGCCAAGAACCACTACAGCAATGGCGCAAAACACCACAGCCTTGAAAAACACGCCCCACGATACAGTTCTACTATTTGCTCCCACAACAATAAAACAAAGGACAGCGCCAGCAATGCAAGAAAGCTCCATCCCCTGCCAAAACACCTCCCACGTAATAGCCGGTCGCCCCGCATCTTCATAAGCAAAACCAAGAACCAAGCCAATAACGCAGAAAAACGCCAGCCCCTTCAAAAACATGTCCCGCGCAACCACCATACGCCCCGCTCCTTCATCAATAAAAATCAGAGACCATGCCAAAAATGCAGCAAAAGATCAATCCTTTTCAAAGAATGAAAGCCTAAACCCAAGACGCCTTGCCCCTCTATAAATAAGAGCAAGGACAAAGCCCAAAAGGACATAAAACACCCACTTGTTTGAAAACCACACCTGAGCCAAACCAAAATGCTCAGCTTGCTTATAAACAAAATCAGAGACAGCAGCCAAAATGAAGCTCAACAACACCATCTTGAGGAACAAACCCTTCGTTACACCACGCCGCTGCATTACTTCATAACCCAACATAAGGAAAATACTGGGAATGCCATAAAACGCCACAGCTCGTAAAAATACGCCCCACGTCATCCCCAACGCCTTCATTTCCACATAAACAGCCACAGAGACATAAGCTACAATACAGCTAAACACCAATCCCTTCAAAGACAAAAGCCCGCGCGCCATCACTCACCTCCCTCATCAAGTCATTCAAGGAAAATCCACCATGCGACAAAACACCCCTCTTTTCAAGAGCCAAATCCATGGGGCTCCCACACACAAGCGCAACAGTCCAAGTCACCCCCAAGAGCGCATACCCCCACGGCACACTCCAACACATGTCTTCCTCTCACCCCCCTCTTTTGCCTAGATCAAGCAACATTTTTTAAAAAACGAGAAGCAAAATTAAAATTTTTAAGGAGATGCTATGACCCATAAGCAGAAAAAAAATACGCAAACCTGCCCGCTTGATCATCAAAATCAAGAAAAGCACATTGGTCATTTAAAGACGCAAGAAATCCCTGTAGAAACGCGTAATCCTTATTTTAAACCCAATCATCGAGAAAGTTCCAGCAACCCGCGCACTATCAATGCCATTGCCAATGCACAAAGCCATCCCATTGCCCTTTTATATGCGAAAGGACATCTCAGCAAAGCCCAATATAAAGCGGCAGAACGTTTTTATTTTTACTGGCGTCAAAGCCAAGCCGATCTCCACATGAGCCTTGACTACACCCGTGAAAAGGTTTCCTGTAGCCAAGGGTACACACAGCCCATTGAACGTCAAATAGAAGCCTCCAATCAATTAAAAACCATTAAAGTTCAACTGGGTATTCTTGGCTATTCACTGCTTGAACGCGTTATCGGCTATGGACAAGCGATCAAAGAATTAAGTTCTTCAAAACGCAAACAAAACTCCCTTGCCGATCATTTACGAGATTGTTTAGACTTGCTCGCATTTCATTGGGGATATGCAAACCATAAACATTTTGAATAATCTCCCTCGCCATTTTAAGCGGCCTCCCATCCTTCCCGCTCCCTATTTCCATCACCTTGCCCCACACCCAAAAGGACAATACTTCACCCCCCTCACACATACTTAAGATACACCCCACACTCTTAAAAACAAAAAGCCTTCCCCCATATCAGTCCTATAATCATGAGGGGCTCTTAATTCGTTTTTGATTGAAGAATATTCTCAAGATGCTTGCATGTATCATAATATTTTTAAATATAGTTTAATTAATATCGAGTCTTAAAACAAATATTCAATTGAAAAAAGTATTAAGTTTTAATGCAAAATGACAAAATTTTTTGTAAAAAGTATTTTTTATATTGCTATTTTTTCAATTCTCTGCTAACTATAATATGGTAGGTTCTTTAAGTATGATTTTTTTGTATTTAGTACGGCCTTTTAAATTTATTCTTTTTTGACACGTCCTGCGAGTCAATGTTAAAATTCTCCTGCTTTTTGGTCCTCTGATTGCGACGGAGGACTTTTTTTTATGACTGTACTTTTTATAACTGTATTGTCTTAAATCACTTCCTTATGAGCTTTGTGATAATTCCTCCATAAGGTTTACCCGCAAAATAGATCATTCTTTTGTCAAATTGACTTGCGTTCCATTCTTAAAGAACACAGATTCTTAACTCAATCTGATTTACAAACAGCTTGGATACACTTCCCTCTTGGTTTGCCATTCCCTCTTGGCTTCTATTCAGGTTTTTCCGCTAAACTCAAGGCGCAACAGAATCTTGCTCTGTCTTAAAGATTCACCACGCCCTTAAAAAAACACTTAAAACATATCCAAGGAAGCTTGCTTCATATCACCAAACCTCAAATGACCGTGTTTTACGGCATAACAGAATGACTTAACTATTGGATAACTTTCTTTATCGCCCCCCAACAGGTTGATGTATCACGACAACATATTGATTTATAATCATCATATCCCGTTATCCATATAAAATTAAGAGACGCAGATATCATAGGGATTCTCTCATTTTAAATTTATTTCATGTTGCATCAATCAACACCTTGTCTTTTCCACATTACAAACATAAGAGACATATGAAATAAAGCACTTCAAAGATTTCAAAGATAAAGAATCAAAATGCCTCTTATGAACACGCTCAAGAGCCAAAGGCTGTCATCATATGAGGCGCGAATAGTATGATAATGTGCTGGCTTTTCCTTATGAGAATTTAAAGAAAGGCTTATCCACTTCACAAGAGATTTCTCCATTATCAGATTTACCAATATCCCCAATCACCAATATAATTGTGATAATAAGATCACATAATGTTTTTAAACAAGTAGGTAAATGTGCAACACAAATATATTCTATTTAGAATATTCTGTTTTATGTGAGTCGCGTAAACTCCCATTAAAAAACAAAATCCCCCATTAAAAAACAAAATCCCCCATTAAAAACAAAATCCCT
The DNA here is from genome assembly GCF_042196145.1 of Bartonella sp. AP258QHHD. Lineage (NCBI taxonomy): Bacteria > Pseudomonadati > Pseudomonadota > Alphaproteobacteria > Hyphomicrobiales > Bartonellaceae > Bartonella > Bartonella sp. AP258QHHD. Next base: position 922 of record NZ_JBHIPR010000083.1, on the reverse strand, counting down.
ATGAGAAAAAATCTAAAGCGTGAGAATAAAAACATGAGACAAGTGTGATTCCATTCAGATATTGCTCTTTAACCGTCAAACCGAATAAAAATAGATCCGGAAAGTATGTTAATCTTCCTACCTTAAGAGATAAACTGAGAATATAGACAACATCTCTCCTAACATTCCCCTTTTTCTAGCATCGCTTAAGAATCAAAAGTTATACAACTTATTTTGTCATATTATAAAGCACTGTTTTTTAAGGCGGTATTGAAGCAGTTAAAACAATTGAAGTGTTTAGCCAACGCCATCGCCCTTAGCAAAGCTAAAAAAACAAACTGTTGAAAAGCCGTGCATATCTTGTGTAAACACAGAAAAAACAAGAAAAAGGCACAAAAATATCTCAATTTTTATAAAAATACATCAGCGTCTTTTACGATTGTATTGACGAACAACCCTTATCACATAATCATCTTAAATATTGAGAATAAAGAATGAATAGCCCTCGCAAATACAGCAACCTATCAATAAAAATATAAAAACAAATCTTTTTGTTATCTCTGTTTCTTATGGAATATGCCTTTCCCTATGGATGCACTTTAGCCTCCAAAGAGTGCATTCAATCCATGGAAAGGATGCA
>NZ_JBHIPR010000083.1:0-175 GCF_042196145.1 Bartonella sp. AP258QHHD | reverse complement strand
CTAGCCCTCAAAAGAGTGCATCCTTCCCCTCAACGGAAACTGCCAAACCCTCATAAGGCAGTATCCAATCCATAAGAGGATGCACTCCGCGCCTTAAAAAGAGTGCATCCTTCCCCTCAACGGAAACTGCCAAACCCTCATAAGGCAGTATCCAATCCATAAGAGGATGCACTCT
>NZ_JBHIPR010000082.1:0-3045 GCF_042196145.1 Bartonella sp. AP258QHHD | reverse complement strand
TGCTGTTTGTGAAGCTTCTCTTGCTGTTTGTTCTGCACGCGTTGCAATGGTCTTCGATTCATCGGCTAACCTCTTGGCTTCTGTCGAGACATGGACGGCGTTCTCACTTGCCTGCTTGACCTCTACAAAACTTTGCAATGCCGTAGCCAATGAACCTTTCGTACTACTTATTTCCCCTGTAGCTCTATCAAATCCTGCCTTCGCCTCTTCTGCCATTTGCTTGGCGGCATCAGAGGCACTCTTGGCTTCTTCGGCTAATCCCTTGGCTGTATCCGCTGTATCTTTTGCAAGATTAGCCGTTGTTGTTACTGCTGTAACCGCTTCACCCGTTTTGGTAACTTCGCTAAGCGCTCTTTCCGATACTTTTTTTGCCTCTTCTGCAACCTGTTGCGCGCCATTCGCACGCGCCATGGCTTTTTCTGCTTCTTGTCTTGCATTAACAACCTGCTCTAACGGCGCAAAGGTTTCATACGAATACAAAGAGGCCGTCCCTAAAAGCTTCGGAACAACAACGCTGTCTTGCGAAGTCCCTTCTCTGATTTCCTCTTTCGTTGCAGCAGGTATCAAATATTCATGTTCATGATCGGGTATCTTCATCTGTTTTCGTCCTCACATCATTCAGAGCACTTCGTCTAATGAACACTCTTTCAAATCTTCAAACTCTTCTCTTAAGGTCTCTAAGCGCTTCTCTAAATCTTTCAGTGAACCATCAAGCTCTGTTTTCAAAGCGGCTTTCAGTAAATCAAAAACGCCAGTAAGCGGCGCATGTACAAAACCTCCCCCAGAATACAAAACGACCCGTACTTGAGACGGGTCGCTAATCTCTGATATCGCAAACGGTTTTAATGACATTTCAACTCCTCATGTCTTGATCCCATAAATTACACTCACATTAACGGGGCGCGTTTCAACACCACCAACCCTCTCTGCCATGAGATGATGTTCATGATGCTCTCTGTCATTCAGACCGTCTGTTATAGGCGTTGAATAATATAAAAAATTAGCAAAGGGGCTCCTGATAAACCAAGGTAAACGCGGCGGCTTGTCTTTTTCTGTAAACCTACAACACACTGATTTATAATGATAATTCACTGTTTTGTATGTTGAATGAGAGTCTCGAATAACGTAAGATTCTCTCATTTCAAGTCTGTTTATATTGAATCAAACAAACCCATTTGCTTGCACGGCATAAGCGGGGCTGGCGTGTGGGTAAAACTGTATAAGAAAGGAATGAAAATGGTTCTTATGAATCGTCTTAACGCAAGGGCTGTCGCAACATTGGGAGCTGGCAAATATAATGATGGTGCCGGCTTGATCCTCCATAAGCGTAAAGATGGTGGTGCTCAATGGCTTTATCGTTATACCATTCACGGTCGGCGCCGTGAAATGGGCTTGGGCGCCTTAAGACATGTCTCTTTAAAAAAAGCCCGTGAATTGGCAAACCAATGGCGTGCTGTTTTACATGAGGGTCGTGACCCCATTAAAGAACGCGATAAACAAAAGCGTGAGGCAATGCGTAATCTTCATTATTTAAAAAACATTGCTTTAGATGCTTTTGAAAGCCGTAAAGCTGAATTAAAAAGAGATGGTAAAGCTTGTGATTGGTTTTTACCATTACGCCTTCATATTCTCCCTAAATTGGGCTGTCTGCCCGTTTCAGAGATTACACAAACAGAGATACGCAATACCCTTGCTCCTATCTGGCATACAAAAGCTGCAACAGCAGAGAAAGCACTAAATCGTCTTAATCTTTGTCTCAAACATGCGGCTGCATTAGGGTTAGATGTTGATTTACAAGCAACAGAAAAAGCACGCGCGCTCTTAGGTAAACAACGTCATAAAACCACTAATAGACCTGCAATGGATTGGAAAGATGTTCCCGCCTTTTATCAGTTACTCTGTAAAACACAAAACATAACACAACTGGCTTTGCGCTTGCTTATCCTGACAGGCGTTCGTACCAACCCTTTGCGTCATATTCGTGAAGATCAGATTGAAGATGATGTATGGACTATTCCTGCTGAGAATATGAAAGGTTTGCGTGACGCTACAACAGAATTTCGCGTACCTCTATCATCTGAAGCGCTAAAAGTGATTAAACAAGCCCGTTGTATTTCCAAAAGTAATTTCATTCTGTCTTTTTCCGGTCGTGCTCCCCTTGCTGAGAATTGTATGGCAAAATATATGAGAGACAATAAACTTGAAGCCTGCCCGCATGGTTTTCGCTCTAGTTTACGCAATTGGCTTGCTGAAACAACCGATGCTCCCTATGAGGTCGCTGAAACCATTCTAAGTCATACAGTAGGAGGTAAAGTAGAGCGTGCCTATCGTCGGACTGACTATTTAGAACAGCGCCGCGTTTATATGGATAAATGGGCGGCTTATGTCACGGGTCAATCTTAAGATATGGGGTGAATAACCCCATTATCTGTGGATAACTTTAGCTCTCTTTTCTCTCATTCTCTCTCAATAAGACTCATAACGTATCACATCAGAAATTGTATGATAAAATATTGTTTTCTATAAATAAAACATCTTTCTAAATGAACCAAAATGTGGTTAATAAATAGTTATGATTTGTTACCATTTTTATAGTGAAAGGATTTTAGAATGACAGAAAATGATATTCTTTTAACAGACCGTGAAAGTGCAAAATTGCTTCATATGAGTGTCTCAACTTTCCGCCGTCATGTGACCAATGGCTCTCTCCCAAAACCTTTAAAATTTGGTTTTTTATCCCGTTGGTTACAATCGGATCTTTTGAATGTAATCGAACAAGCAAAACAGCAACGTTATAACGACGCGGCATAAAAAGAAAACCTTGTCACGTAAGGACGGACAAGGCTTTCTCAAACTCATCACCCTAGAGATAGCACAATCCGTCCTGTGACGCAACGTTATAGGATTTACAATGATGTGTTCTTTTAAGAATGCGCGGGGTATTACACGTGCCTTGCGCGGGGTTTGGCATGGGCGTTATGGAACAGCCCGTTGCCCTGCTCATGATGATAGGCTGCCTAGCTTATCCCTTGCCAATGGACATGA
>NZ_JBHIPR010000081.1:0-2419 GCF_042196145.1 Bartonella sp. AP258QHHD | reverse complement strand
GTTTGGCATTATAACTTTTATATTTTTATGTTTTTTAGGAATTAAAAAAAATCCCTACTTTATTCAAAGTATTTTGACATTCGCATCTGTTTCTTTGGTAATAGTCACAGCGGTTTTTGCAATTTTATGCAATTCTCATATTCCTTTTGAGTTGCAGAACAATCCAAAATATAAAGATGATGATACAACGGGTTGGGTGAAACTAACACGTGATTTACAACAGTATATGCACCGACTTTTAAAACTAATAAGTGTAGCGCTTGTCGTTTTAATTTTCCCAAGTAGTTATAAAGAAACGGTTTCTTTGCCTATTATTTCTAAGTACGTGGAGTACAAGCTTTCTTTTCCATTGGATGCTGTACTTTGGTACTCAGATATTGCTCTTTGGTATTCCTTTTTAGTCTGTGTATTTTTCCTTATGTTACGTACACGCAGTTTAATAAACATATCTATTTACACACTACAGTGCTCAGTTAAAAAGCTATAGTAAAATTTCCGATTTTATAAAACTGTTTAGATTAAATGGCGTTGTCTCTTCTCAACGTTCATAGATGAAATCAACAAGAGCATAAAAAACTATCGTGGGCTGCTTGATTTTAAAGAACATGACCTCTAGGTGTGAAGAAAGATGGGCTAAGTCTTTCTAAAAATGCCCTACTTGCTCTAAAGGTGAAATATGTGGGATTGGGCTGTTATGCCGAGCTTGCCACAAATCATGCTTTTGTTGCAATTTAAGCCAGAATTCCGCATCATTTAAACCCGCTTTTTCTAACCGTAAAGCTAAGTTAATACTAATCGCCGCATGGCAGTTTAAGACGCGGGATAAAGTTAAACGTGCAACGCCAAGACGATTTGCAGCTTCTGTTACTGTTAACCCTAATTCATCAAGCAATTCTTCTTTCAAAATGCCGCCAGGGTGTGGAGGATTGTACATCATAATAACACCTCAAAACTCAATGGTAATCTTGATAATCAACCAGTTCAACGTCTGTCCCAATGAAACGAAAAGTAACACGCCAATTTCCATTGACACGCATTGACCAGTAACCTTTTAAATCGCCCGTAAGCGCATGTAGACGATACGATTTAAGAGTAACTTGTTCAGGCGCGGATATTGTATCTAAAATTACTAAAATGTTTGCTAATTTTTTAGCATGCGCGGGTTGTATGCCTTTGCAGACTCCTCTTTCAAAGAATAATTTCAACCCTTTATGCTTAAAACTAACGATTGCCATATATACCCTCTTGATACTTGATACTATACACCATGCATTTATGTCAATTGATTATTTATCAAAGAGCATATTAAACATAATTTTATATGTTAAAAAACAATAATATCATTTTGAAATAATTGAAAAAATATGCAAATCATGCTAGGATTTTGTATGTATTAAAATACAAATTTAAGGTAAGAAAAAACATGCTAAATAAAGTGATGTTAATCGGGCGTTTAGGTGCTGATCCCGAAAGCAAAACAATGAATTCTAGAACAGAAGTAGTCAATTTTCGTATGGCAACTTCTGAGAGCTATACAGATAAAAATACTCATCAAAAAGTAGAGAAAACTGAATGGCATTCAGTTGTGATTTTTAATCCACATTTGGCAAAAATTGCACTTCAGTATCTCAACAAAGGTTCAAAAGTTTACGTAGAAGGAAAATTACAAACACGCAAATGGCAAGATAAAAATGGGCATGACCATTACACAACAGAGATTGTCTTGCCACAATTCAAAGGCGAGTTGTATTTGCTTGATGTAAAGAAAGATCAATCTGCCCCTTCTTCCGTTACTTCTCAAAATTATGCTATCGCTTCAGGTGCTGCTGATCATAGTGCATCTCTTAATGACAGCATACCATTTTGATTGAAAAATAGAGCAAAGAGAAACATGTGGGCTCCCACAGATTAGGGGATGTATGAAAAAGAAAGATGCTTACATTTCACAAGTGAAAGTACGTCAAGATCCTGTTAATCAATTGGCAATTGAAATGCGTGCTAAACGCTTCTGCTTGACCATAGAAGAGGCTAAAAATCCGCTTGCTGGTACTTATGTTGGGCGGCTTTGTTTGCAAGGTGTGCTTACTCAAGACCAGTATGATGCTGCGCAAAAATATCTTGAAGTGAAAAATGACTATTTGTGTGCAAAAGGTTTACCAAGCGCTGTTTATGACGAAATACCATCATCTTCTGATGACAAAGCAAGAGAAAAATGGGTTGAATTTGCAACAGAACAGTTTTCTAATATGCAAGAGGTGATAAAAGAAACACAACATCTCTATAGACAGTATAATCTTTATGCAGCAATACAATATATTGTTGTCGAAGACAAAACATTACCACATCTTGTGAATTCATTGCGGGTCGCTCTTAACGCGCTTCATAAATATTTTGACAGAAAAACTAAATGGTAAATGTT
>NZ_JBHIPR010000080.1:0-5882 GCF_042196145.1 Bartonella sp. AP258QHHD | reverse complement strand
AGTGAGAGAAATATGCAAAAACTAATTAGTTTCGAATCAAAGAACAATAACAAAATCATCACACTTTCTGCAGCTATAACTGTATTTTTTATAACACATCCCGTATGGGCCCAAGCAAACGGTTTAGCTCCTGCAAAAACAGCTTTAGAAGAACTCCAAAAAGATCTTAATACTAATATTATTCCTGTCGCTGCTGCTGTTATACTATTATGCTTAGCAATTGGTTACGCAGGCCGCTACATAGAAAAGGATACATTTGTACGCTGGGCGATTGGCGTTGTCGTCGCTGGCTCAGCAACCCAACTTGCGAGCCTGTTATTCAAGGGGCAAGCGTAAGTCTATATAATGCATAATATTTTTATCATAAGGTTTTATATCTAATTATTATACACATATAAAAATCTCATATGTTTTATAATAATAAATACAAAGTATTAATAAGAGCATTAATTAAGAGTAAAATATGAAAAAATTAATTGATTTCCGATTAAAAAATAACAATAGAATCACAGCAATTTCTTCGGCTATAAGTTTATTTTTTATAGTACATCCTGCGTATGCAAAACTAAAAGCTGAAGATGCTTTAAAAACTCTGCAAACAGATCTTACTACTAATATTATTCCTGTTGCTGCTGCCGTTATTCTTTTATGCTTAGCAATTGGTTATGCTGGACGTTACATCGGAAAAGATACATTTGTACGGTGGGCAATCGGTGTTATCGTCGCTGGCTCAGCAACCCAACTTGCGAGCCTGTTATTCAAGGGGCAAGTGTGAGTCTTTATAAGACATAATGTCTCTAATGTGAGAGTTTATGTTTGATAAATTTAAACATATTATGTGATATTTCGTTTATATTAAGAATATACAAAGTATTGATAAGAGTAAAATATGAAAAAATTAATTAATCTCAAATTAAAAAATAATAACAAAATTATCGTAATTTCTGCAGCTCTAAGTGTCTTTTTTATAACGAATCCCGTATATGCAAATGTAAAATTAGATCCTGCAAAAAAGGCGTTAGATGCACTCCAAAATGACTTAAAAGCGATTATCCCTCTCGCCGCTGCTGTTATACTTTTGTGTTTAGCAATTGCCTATGCAGGGCGCTACATTGGAAAAGATACGTTTGTACGGTGGGCGATTGGCGTTGTCATCGCTGGCTCAGCAACACAACTTTCTACACTGTTATTTACAGGTAAATAATAAGCTTATATAACACATAATGTTTTTAAAGTAAGAGTTTATACTTGCTATTTGTAACATATAAAGATACCAATTTGTTTATTTTAAAAAGTATAAAATATTCATAAAAATTTAATGAAAGTAAAATATGCGAAAATTAATTAATCTCCAAACACAAAATAACAACAAAATCATAGTAATTTCTACAGCTATAATTACATTTTTTATAACACAGTCTGCATATGCAAATGCGCAATTAGCTCCTGCTGAAAAAGCTCTGACTGCTCTAAAAAAAGATCTTATTGATCACATTATTCCTGTTGCTGCTGCCGTGATACTTTTGTGCTTAGCAATTGGTTACGCAGGCCGCTACATAGGAAAAGATACGTTTGTACGGTGGGCAATCGGCGTTGTCATTGCTGGCTCGGCAACCCAACTTGCTAAACTGCTATTTACAGGTCAAGCATAAATTAGTATAATACGTAATGTTTTTAATGTTCGTTGATTATAGATTTGTACCAGTAATAATATCGCTCACACTACGGAAAAAGGAATATTATTTATAGCAACTTTAATTAAAAGGGGATAAAAGATATGAAACAATTAAATACGCTTCAATCAAAAATATGTAAGATTAGTGCTATTTTTATAACTTTGATTATGTTATTAATAACTCAATCTGCATATGCTCAGACGGAAACAAAGAGTTTAGATGTTTTCATAGGGATGCAATATGGATTAAGTATAATTATTCCTATCGTTGCTGCTATCATTCTTTTATTACTTTTGCTTATTTATATATTTCGTATTATCGCAAGAGCTACATTTATGCGATGGGCATTCAGTGTCATTATTGCTGGTGCAGCTTTTTATATTAGCCACATATTATTTCACCTCCAGTGACGAGAACATTCCATGAAATCGCAAGAAAAAAAAGAATTCCCCCTATTCAAGGGAGCAACACGTGTTCCAACGATATGGGGTGTCCCCATGATGCCATTTATCGTTATGGTTATGGGGGTTGCTGTTATTGCTATGACAGTAAGTATCTTTTTGTGGATTATAGCACCTCCATTATGGTTTATTATGGTGCAAATTACTAAAAACGATGATAAGGCGTTTCGTATCTGGTGGTTATGGATCGATACTAAATTTCGCAATCGCAACAAAGGTTTTTGGGGCGCATCAAGTTATAGTCCCTCTGATTATAGTAAAAGGAGATAAACATGACAGCTGTTGAAAGCAGCAAACGCCTTGCATCAGAGACACCTGTAAGCCTGTTTCTGCCTTATTCACATCATATTACAGATACGATTATTTCTACTAAAAATGCGGAATATTTGTCAATTTGGAAAATTGATGGGCGTTCGCATCAAAGCGCTTCAGAAGAAGATATTTTTCAATGGATAAAAGAGCTTAACAATACTCTACGGGGTCTTGCATCAGCCAATTTATCATTTTGGACGCATATTGTGCGCCGCCGTGTTTATGAATATCCTGATTCAACATTTGATCAAATGTTTTGCTATCAACTTGATGAAAAATATCGACAAAGCTTTACTGGTTATAATTTGATGGTCAATGATTTATATCTGACTGTCATTTTTCAACCGATAGCGGATAAAATTATGTCGTTCTTTTCTAAACATGAACGTGAAACGCTTGATCAAAAAAAGATGCGACAAGACACATGTATCAAAGAACTCAATGACATCAATCGTACTTTAGGCCAATCTTTAAACCGTTACGGTGCAGAACTTCTTGGTGCTTATGAAAAAAATGGGCATGCTTATTCTTCTGCACTTGAATTCCTTGGAATGCTTGTCAATGGTGAATATCGCCCTATGCCAATTTGCCATGACCGTTTTGCTGACTATATGTCTGTCAATCGACCTTTTTTCTCAAAATGGGGCGCTCTTGGTGAACTGCGAACAACCAGTGGAATGCGTCGATTTGGAATGCTTGAAATTAAAGAATATGATGCAACAACCAAACCAGGACAATTAAATGTTTTGTTGGAAAGTGACTTCGAGTTCGTATTGACGCAGAGCTTTTCAGTGCTCTCCCGACATGCTGCTAAAGACTATTTACAACGGCATCAGCGTAATCTTATTGATGCACGAGATGTGGCAACGAGCCAAATTGAACAAATTGACGAAGCACTAAACCAGCTTATCAGTGGGCATTTTGTCATGGGAGAACATCACTGCACATTGACGATCTATGGTGATACAATTCAACAAGTTCGCGACCATATGGCCAAAGCAAGTGCAGCATTACTAGACGTTGCGGTACTGCCCAAACCTGTAGACTTAGCGATAGAGGCTGGCTATTGGGCACAACTTCCTGGCAATTGGAAATGGAGACCACGTCCTGCTCCGATTACATCATTGAACTTTTTGTCATTTTCATCTTTTCATAATTTTATGTCAGGAAAACCCACTGGCAACCCATGGGGACCAGCCGTCACAATTCTTAAAACAACCAGTAAAACACCGCTTTATTTCAACTTTCATGCCTCCAAACTTGAAGAGGACTCGACAGATAAACGTTTACTTGGTAATACCGCACTTATCGGACAATCTGGTTCCGGTAAAACCGTGTTACTCGGCTTTTTGTTAGCACAAGCACAAAAATTTAAGCCGACAACTGTTGTTTTTGATAAAGATCGTGGCATGGAAATTGCCATTCGGGCGATGGGTGGAAAATATTTAACATTCAAGCCAGGCAGAAAAAGTGGTTTCAATCCTTTCCAACTCCCACCCACACAAGAAAATCTTATTTTTCTGAAACAATTTGTTAAAAAATTGGCAGAAGCTGGTGGTGAAGTCACGCATCACGACGAAGAAGAAATTAACAAAGCAGTTATGTCTGTTATGAGTGCTAACATTGACCGATCACTCCGTCGTTTGTCCTTTCTAGTACAATTTTTACCAAATCCACGTTTAAGTGATTATAATGCTCACCCATCTGTTCATGCTCGCTTACTAAAATGGTGTGAAGGTGGTGATTATGGGTGGTTGTTTGATAATCCCCATGATGCTCTTGATCTCTCAACACATCAAATTTACGGCTTTGATATCACGGAATTCTTAGATAATTTTGAAACTCGCACTCCAGTGATGATGTATTTGCTTTACCGCACAGAAGGCATGATTAGCGGACAGCGGTTTATGTATATCTTTGACGAGTTTTGGAAGCCTTTGCAAGATCCGTACTTTGAAGATTTAGCCAAAAATAAACAAAAGACCATCCGTAAACAAAATGGTATTTTTGTTTATGCAACACAAGAGCCTAGCGATGCCTTGGAAAGTAATATTGCCAAAACACTCATTCAACAGTGTGCAACTTACATTTTTCTAGCCAATCCCAAAGCAAATTATGAAGATTATACAAAAGGCTTTAAACTAACAGATGCCGAATTTGAACTCGTTAAAGGACTTGGTGAGTTTAGTCGCCAATTCCTCATTAAGCAGGGTGATCAATCTGCGCTTGCAGAACTGAATCTTGGTAAATTCCATCTAACACGCGATGGAAAAACCATCGAACACGACTTTAGTGACGAGCTCTTAGTGTTATCAGGAACGCCTGATAACGCAGAGTTAGCCGAAAGCATTATCGCAGAAGTTGGTGATGATCCGGCAATATGGTTACCAATTTTCTTACAGCACGCAAAAAATGACAGGAGGGAAACATGAAAAAAAGGTCATTTCAATAGTAGTTGTAATAACTTTAGGGGTTTCAAACCCAGCGATGGCTTGGGTTTGGGGCGCTGGGTCGGCGGATTTATCGGCATCCGTTCCAACGAAGTGGCCCAATTTTTTTGGAAGTTCATCTTCAAATACATCAAAGTCTAAAAAAACTCCACAGCAAAAGAAAGCGCCACCTGATGCCCAACTTCTCGATATGCTAAAAAAACACCTTGAGGAAGTAAAAAAGATACACGAGTCTATAACGGGAAGCCAAAAATTCGACACTAAAAAACTTAAAAATGTACAAACAGATCACAGTAGCTTTTTTCTCAAAAATCCAGAGAATCTCTACAATAGAAATAAAACTTCTGCTCTATCTACATCACTTGAAAATATTTTAAAAGAAGAAGAAATTCCTGTCACTATCCATGAATCTAGCAGTTTTATCAACAAGCGTATCCAATATGCAGCCATCACTGATAAAGCCGTAAGTTTAAAAACTTTTCAAGAAGCAAACAATCGTTTTCAGCAAATTGAAGAACTATTAAACGAGATCACGACAACAAAAGATCTAAAAAGTATTGCCGAGTTACAAGCACATATAATTGGAATGCTTGCTATGCTACAAAATGAAACAGCAAAACTACAAATGGTTACACATTTACGCAATGCTGAACATACACTTATCAAACAACAGAAAGATAAACATAACATAAAAATTTTGAATAGTAAAAACACGAACATGCCTACCATAAGATTCATTAGGTAAAGCTTTTTGTAGCAATATTTTGTATATTATTTTTCCTGTATGCTCGTAAAAAGAAAAAGTTAATGCGTAATACTCAATTCTCTCTCATAGATCGAAAAGGTCTACGAAGTTTCATTTTATCCTTAAAAAAATTCAACGAAAAATGCTCAAAAAGCATATAAAAAGTTGAAAATTCGTTAAAGAGGAATTCCATGGACTTTACAGTGTTCACGCAACTTTTCAATAAAATTGATCAGAT
>NZ_JBHIPR010000079.1:79426-84662 GCF_042196145.1 Bartonella sp. AP258QHHD | reverse complement strand
TATGACGATGATAATGACAGCGAATATGAAAGTGATGCTGCGTAAATGACACGCGCGGGCGCGGCGGGGGCGCCCTCCTTTTAAACATTTCATTCTAAAATTCAAATCTATTTATAAAGGAATTGTGCTATGCAAAAAAAGTTTGCACTCACAAATGAGACACGTGTATTTAATAATCAAACTCTTTATCGCATCCAAGCATTAAGGGATTTTGACGATGTTAAGGCTGGTGACTTGGGTGGTTTTATTGAAAATGAAAGGAACCTCTCTCATGATGGCAATTGCTGGGTTTACGATAATGCTCTTGTTTTAAATCCTGCCCATATTTATGAAAATGCCAAGGTTTTTAATAAAGCTATTATAATGGGTAATGTTTATGGCAATGCCCATGTATGTGACAGTGCCCGCGTTTATGCAAATGCTCATGTTTATGATAATGCGCATCTTTCTTATAATGCTTGGGTTTATCATCAGGCGCGGGTTTATGGCAATGCAAAATTATCAGGGAGCGCTCGTATTCATGGCAATGCTGAGGTTTATGATCATGCTGTTATCAGTGGCGCTGCTAAAATTTATGGCAAGGTTTATGGGAATGCTAGCGTGGGCTGTCATACTGATGTTTATGGCTCTGTTTATGGTAATGCGAAAATCTCTGGTTATTTCGTGATTAGAGGTAATGTCTATGGCAATGCAAGATTAAAAAGAGATAGTGATTTATATTGGGTTCCCATAAATTGTGAGGTTTATGAAAACGATACCGTTGTAAAGATTATTGAAAATAACGCTGCGTAAATAATGCGCGGGCGCGGCGGGGGCGCCTGCTTTCCAACCCAATTTTTCCATTTCAAATTTTATCAAACGTTTATCACATTAGATTGTGAGGGTATCTCTATGTGTAAAAAATATGAATTAACCAATCAAATCAAACAAATTAAAGAGAGACTTACTAAGCAAATTATAAACCTTTATCGCATTCGGGCTTTAAGAGATTTTGATGATGTTAAGGCTGGCGATTTAGGTGGCTATATCGAAAATGAAGGGAACTTATCTCATTATGGCAATTGCTGGGTCTATGATGAGGCTTGTGTCTATGGCTATGCTCATGTTTCTGATCATGCTAAAGTACGTCATTTGTCTCATGTGCGGGGGCGTGTCTATGGGAATGCTGAGGTCTATGGAAAGGCTTTAATCACTCGATATGCTAAAGTTTATGACCATGCTTGTGTTTATGGAAGTGCTCATGTGGCTGGCAATATCTATGGCAATGCTCATGTCTGTGATCACGCCCGCGTTTATAGCAACTCCCATATTTATCAACATGCGCGCGTTTCTCATGATGTTTTTGTTTATGATCATGCTAGAATCTATGGTCATTCAAAGGTTTCTGGCTCTGCTTGTATTTACAACAGTGCAAAAATTTATGGACAGGCTGCTATCAAAGGCTTTGCAAAGATTTATGGCAAGGTTTACGGCTCTGCTCTTGTGAGTGGGCGCGCTGCGGTTTATGGCTCTGTTTATGGGAATGCAAAAATCTCTGGTTCTGTAAAGGTCTATGGTCGTGCCTATGGGAAAGCAAAAATAGATAAACAAAGCAATGTAAAATCAGTTGCTCAAAATTATGAGGTTTATGAAAGCGATAACGTTGTTAAGATTGATAAATAGCATAAATAACAGGCATGGAAGTGCCTTCTTTATGGTTATAAACCCATCATAAAAGAGAGAATGCAAAAAAAGCCGTGTCAAGTGATTATGACGCGGCTTTCAAATGTCTACCCTTATGAATCATTTCAAATGGAGTTATGAACGCATATATACAAAACGTATTATATTACAAGCGCTCTATTCAAGATATGAAAACTTATCAAGAGAAATGTATGATGTGTATGATCTTTAAGCACTCATTTGAATGAGAGAGCCTATAAATGCTTTTCGTTTCTCTCAAACGTATTAATCATAACTCCTCCTTTGTGAGGTGGTCATTTGAAATAAAGCACATGATCAAAATGCTTCTTTTAAAACGTTTCAATATACTGACTTTAAAATTGAGTTGAGTAAATTGAAATAACTTACATTCTAAAATCAAAACCTATCAAACAAATCAAAATACTTGGTAGCTTTAACAAAACCCGTTTTTTACAGTTGCAAACGTTGGCTTTTAAAACAAGCTCTCATAAAGACAATAAACAACCGCTTTTATCAAACGCAAGGCTTTAGAAACTGTTATAAACATCTGTTTCAAACGTTTAAACAGTATTTAGAAAGGCTTTCATAAGTTTTTTTTAAACATAACTTTTTTGCAAATTAATCGCTCTATATTTGTGCTCTGTACTTTTAAATGGTAACTTTTAAAACGTTTTTTAGTAGCATATCTAAGGTAAAATAGTATTTTACTACTGTGGTATTAGCCGCCTCCATTTTTTTGTGGAAGCGAATAATTCCGTTCTTAAAAACTAGTCTGCAATCTATTCATTAAAAGGCTTTTCATTTCATAAGATATAAAATACCTCTTTATCGTTTTTTAACTTTTAGTAAGCGTTTTAAAAGCATTCTTATCCTTAATCCTTTTATGCAATCTTTATAAATTAAACCTATTATTCCTTTTTAAGGTTTCGCTCAAAAAAGAGCAAAACTCATACCATTCTTTAAACGTATAATCGATAATTCCAAACGACTAAATTTTTAAATAATGTGATTTGTGCTGTGATAAAAACGTATCATAAAATTTATAAACTGTTATAAATGATATCTGCTTTTCATTTCATTTGAATGCACACATGCGTTATAACATTTACATCATGATTTGCTTTTTATGGTCTATTCATACATGGCAATCTTATATAAAAAATGATCAAATGAATCATGTATAAAAGTGTGGATTCTTAAGTGGATTCATATAAAATAATTTCACACAACCTATTGACTTTATTGTATTTTTTAGTATTATATCTTGAATGACCGAAAAACATCTCTATTTAAATTTGTAGATCTTATATCACTTGCTCTAAACAACAGTATTTTACAGCACAACAAGATAAATTAAAGCAGGAAAAAAATTTTTCTATAAAGAAAAAGAACCATTGGAAAGAAGGCAAGAATTTGCCTATACTGCACAGTAAAGTATTATAAGGAGATAAAAATGCGCCTTACAGTTGTTGGTGCAAATGGAAGAATGGGACGTGAACTCATTACAACAATCCAGCAGAGGAGAGATGTAGAACTTTGTGCTGTTCTTGTACGCAAAGGCTCACCGTTTGTAGGAAAAGATGCCAGTGCCTTAATTGGTTCAGATTCTCTTGGGATTGGTATCACTGACGATCCCGAAAATGCCTTTTCTAATACAGAAGGTATTTTAGATTTTTCACAACCAGAAGCCAGTATTCTTTATGCTAACTACGCTGCTCAAAAAAGCCTTGTCCATATTATTGGCACCACAGGATTTAGCAAAACAGAAGAAGAAAAAATTGCAGATTTTGCGAAATATACAACAATTGTCAAATCCGGAAATATGAGCCTTGGAATAAATCTTTTAGCCAACCTTGTAAAGAAAGCCGCTAAAGCATTAGAAGCCGATGATTTTGATATCGAAGTTTATGAAATGCATCACGCTAACAAAGTTGACGCCCCTTCTGGAACAGCCCTTCTTCTTGGCCAAGCAGCAGCTGAAGGGCGCAATGTTATGCTTAAAAATGTGCGTGTCAACGAACGCAATGGTCATATAGGTAAACGCAAAAAAGGCACCATTGGCTTTTCCTGTTCACGTGGTGGGACAGTTGTTGGAGAACACAGTGTCATTTTTGCCGGCTCCAATGAGCGCATTGTTCTTTCACATACAGCGCAAGAACGCTCTATCTTTGCCAATGGCGCATTAAAAGCAGCTTTATGGGCACAAAATCATGAAAGCGGTCTTTATTCAATGTTCGATGTTTTGGGATTGAACAATGAATTTTAAACAATCAATAGAATAGAGGCAATTCATAATGGGACGCATACTTACACTAATTCGTCATGGACAAAGTGAATGGAATCTCAAAAACCTTTTTACCGGTTGGAAAGATCCTGATTTAACAGAAAAAGGTCATGCCGAAGCGATAGCAGCAGGAAAAAAACTGAAAGAATATGGTTTGAAGTTTGATATCGCTTATACATCAGCCTTACAGCGTGCTCAAAAAACCGCTCAGCACATTTTAGAGCAAATGGGACAATCAGATTTAGAAGTGATAAAAAATCCCGCATTAAATGAACGTAATTATGGTGATCTTTCTGGTTTAAATAAAGATGAAGTACGCCAACAATGGGGGCAAGAGCGAGTGCAAATGTGGCGCCGCTCCTATACAATTGCACCCCCGAATGGAGAAAGCCTACGCGACACCGGTGCGCGCATCTGGCCTTATTATCTTTACCATATCCAGCCTCATATTTTGCGCTCCCAAACTGTTTTGATCGCAGCACATGGAAATTCTCTTCGTGCTCTTATTATGGCGCTTGAAGGTCTCTCCGGTGAGGAAATTATATCTCAAGAATTAGCGACCGGCATTCCTATTATTTACACATTTAATCCGGATTCAACAATTTTATCAAAGACAGTCCTCACACCTTAAACTTCTAAAATCATGATCTCTCTCAAAAGTTCAATGCTATCGTTTTAAGCTGAAAAAATAAATTCTATAATTTTATTGACAGAGTTGCTTCATGCGCTTAGATGAATTTTATAAGCCCAGATGGCGGAATTGGTAGACGCGCAGGTTTCAGGTACCTGTGCCGTAAGGCGTGGAGGTTCGAGTCCTCTTTTGGGCACCATTTTGTATCTTTAACACATTAAATATATAGATTTTTTCTTTAAAGAGCTATTTTAAGACCAACTTTTAGACCACCTTCTACGGTTTATACAACTTTAGCTAATTTGTTCCTTATTTTTCTTTGGAGTGAAGGATAAGATCTCTTTCTTTCTCCATCTCACTGCTCTCCCTAGCTTATATAGCTCTGGCCCCCTTGAAGCACCCAATTACGAATCGTGGTTGTGGATACACTAAAAAACTTTGCACACTCACGTGTTATTACATATCCATCTCCATCATCAAATATCATCTCATTACCTTTCTCTTTTTTATATTAATTAAATGGGCGGGGGTGCTGGGAGGAGAGAGCACCCCCATAGGTTTAAGCAGCTTTTGTCAAAATCTTTTGCATCTCTTGTTCTATTTCCCCTAAAAAGATTTCGACAGCTTTATTAATCTCT
>NZ_JBHIPR010000079.1:0-79118 GCF_042196145.1 Bartonella sp. AP258QHHD | reverse complement strand
CCCTATTAAGCGTTCTGTCATGAGTTTCGTTTTGTAGTCTTCATATTTGCTTGTAGGAAAACCTTTTGCTGTCTTACTGAGTACGTTGTAAACATTTTAAGCAGTGACTTTCCCTAGCCTTGCTTGAAACCATTCCGCTGTTCTTTGTTCCATCTCACACCGCCGTTCCCTGTTCGTGTGGCGTTGCTATATCGGTATCTTGTATAGTAGAATCTGTTTCTACCTTTTGCCTGTTTTGTTTATCTTTCAAAAGATGTAACACCGTTTGTGCTTATACTTCAGACATATCATCAAGCTTTTTAACGTTGTCTCTGCTATCCAGTCCCGCAGAATCGATCTGAAACCATGAAGTCTATAATCAAAACCTTTGTCTTTCATGAATTTAGGAAGTGCTACATCAGATATAGGCTTTCCAAAACTCTCAACAAATAAAAAACCATTTTTTTGCTTTTTCAATAACAGCAAGCGCTTCAGCTGTAAGCGGCACATGAAAATCAGAAACCTTTCCAACAATTCTCTTCATATTTTCTTTTGGGATAATCCATATTGATCCATAAATTTCTAAATATGCCTGATTGGTATAAAAAAAACCGTCAAAATAAGAAGTTTTAAAGCTAGATGTGATACAAGCTCATCATTTTAAGATTGAAAAAACTTAGGCATTTCTTTCCATGGCATAACTGGAATATTTGGGGCATTTTGAATAAACTTTTCTAATAAAGCTTTTGCTTTTAATTGCATATCCACATCTATACTAAGTGCCACCGCATGTTTTATAGCTATATTCAAGCGGGATAAAGCTTTACTTGCTGTTTCGTTTTTTGTCTTCCAAATGGGAAAAATGCATCCTTTTATATCAATTTGCGTCAGTTCAATGATTGGCGTATCATCAAGTTTAGAAAAAACATGTAACTCAAGAGGTGTTAACCAGCTTGCTGCTTTTCCTTCATTTTTCAATTCGTTTTTTTGGCTTCAAAAGTACTAGAGGCAATTTCTCGTAAAGAAATACCCCCCTGCTCGACGTAAATTTTCTTTTTGTTTTCGGCGAATCGGGTCAATTCTTTGATCTAAAAGATCACGACAAGCTAAAGCTTTGAACAGTGCTTCTTTTAAAGATACATTGCGACAAGAGCCTAATCCCATTTCTCGTCGTATTTATATTGAGGTCAAACCTAAAAACCCATCATCCTTGATCTGGTGTAGTTTTGATAAGCCATAAACCAGCTCTGTCAGCATATTTTCCTTTAGATAGATTTTTTACAGATAAGACAGACAGTCTATCACGTTCTTCGAACCACCTTTTAAAAACCACCTTTTGAATTGCACTTGGAGCACTTTCATCTGGTACCAAGATTATATATAAAAGGCAATCTAATAAATAAAATAAAATAAAAACAATTAGTTATTAAACAGAAAAAAGATAAACTGTGCTATCAGGTGATATTGTAGAGAGTTCTAAGGGAAGAAAAAATTGTTGCACAAACGTACACGCCGTCCGCACCACTCTATGTGAATT
Organism: Bartonella sp. AP258QHHD; assembly: GCF_042196145.1. NCBI lineage: Bacteria > Pseudomonadati > Pseudomonadota > Alphaproteobacteria > Hyphomicrobiales > Bartonellaceae > Bartonella > Bartonella sp. AP258QHHD. The sequence goes on along the minus strand of NZ_JBHIPR010000079.1, from coordinate 77,602 downwards.
TTCTTTATTTTCTCATTACTTAGATAGTAAAAACTCTCTTTAAGTTTACTGTTTGCAACTCTATAACGGTATTATAAAGTGATAACTGTAATAATATGAAAGACGAAGCAATCCTTCTTTGCCAACAAATGTTTCAACCACACCTCGTGAACTAAAAATTTTTTATTCTTAACAATTAAGAATCTGAGTAACTCTTCCTTACCTCCTCATTCTCACTCAAAGTCAAAGCCCCCTTTTTTTTCACCATAAAATAGTGTTTACAATGCATAAAATTAAAAAATAAAGGCCCTATCAAAGAAATAGGACCTCTTAAATTTAAGCTCCTTTATCCTACAAAATTAGAATTTGTAAGCTATTCCTGCGCGAAAATCATTCGTCTTATACTTAACTTCAATCTCGTCTTTAAATTTCCTTTTACCAAAATCTGAGTAACGATATTCCGCACGCACAACAAGATGGTCTGTCATTGCAAAATCAACACCACCACCGAGAGTATAACCAATCATCGTTTTTGTTACATCCGATGTCCTATTAAATGGCTCACCTCCCGTAATTACTGTCGACAAAATATCCTGAAACTGTCCATAAGCAACACCACCAGCAATATAAGGCATCACACGCCCTGCAGAAAACCCAACACGCACCCGTGTAGCACCTGTCCATTTTTGTTTTAACGTATGATTAAAAGTTAAACTGTCTTTCTCTTCTTTATCCTCTGCAGAAGAGCGAGAAAAGCCTCTGCCCTGTCTCCTGACAATTTTTGCCTTTTTTCGACTTTTTTCTTCTGTATCTAATTCCTCAGTATCACTACCCGATCCTTCAGTGCCCAATCCTTCAGTTCCACCAGCACTCGATTCATCTGCATGAAATCTTGTTTTTGTATCCTTTTGTTCCGTTAAAATGATATCCGTATCAATCCCCATAATAAAATTATTACCGAGATCAAAATTAACACCCGCATAAAAACCACCTATAAACCCAGAAAGATCGGGCATATGCTGTTTCTCGACAGGTATCCATGGTTTACTTTTACTACCCTCATCAGGATAGAGAGGAATATTAACATCAGGCGCTGTTGCAGAAATCTTACTTGAAAAGCCACCAACTTGCCCCCCGAAATAAACACCTCCCCAAGAAAAAGGTGAAGAAGCAACAACTTCTGAGGCAACATGTACTGGCTCTTCGTGAGCCACCACATCTGCAGCCTGTACTATAGAAGGTGAAATCAAAGAAAAAACAGATGCTGTTATAAATTTTGTATTCATAAAATTATACCCCATTGCTAAATTTAAATATAATCAAAAATCACATTTAGAAAAACAAAGTTTTATAAAATCTTATGCTGCAAAATCGCATGTACTCCTTTATAGTTACATTTAAATCTATTACTATATTAATATATCATTACATCAAAATTTAATATTATCAAATAAATTTTAAAATATTATAATAATGATTACTTCAAATAATAAATATTTAATAAAAATACATATTATCTTGTCAAAAGGAGGAAATATAAAACATTTTGTATTAAAATTACCGCAAAAAAATCACAAAATAGTATATTTTATGCCTTTTTTTTATGAAAAAATTCTAAAAATGATGTAATTATTTTTAGAAAATCGATGTTCATTAACAATACTATAAATACCTCAATATTCTTACATCCAAAATGCATACTGTAGATTCTACATAGTATAAAAAAACATCCATTTTATACTAAAATCATACCTTTTTTTTTACCATTTTCTAAAGGATGAGATTATTAATTACACACAATATCATTATCCTTCTAAATCTTGTCCCCAAACAAAAATTCTCAATCATTTTATTTAAAAATTGCTCTTCCCCTACTGATTTCTATATTATCATCTGCCTTTATTGCAAAACGGTCTTTATTAGGAAAAGTTATAAAACATCCCTTCATACAAATTGTAATTGTTTGATGAGTATTTAAAGAAATTTTTGAAGGTATACTTCCTTCAACAACAATAAGAGATTGTATCTTTAAATCAGTATTCTTCACTGTTGCAGCAAAAGCTGTTATGGTAAAAATACTTAATAGAATAACTGTAATCAAAATATAAGTATATTTCAGCATTCTAAGATTCCTTCCTCAGCAAAACGCTTATATAGGCTAAATCGAAGAGCATTGGTTACATGAGAAGATGAGGTAATATTAGGCACATAAATAGCCAAATTAAAGGAAAAACTCTTACGATCAAATGCTGTAAAACTCACCTGTGGGATAGGATTTTTTAAAACGCCTTCTGTCGCAGAAGCAATCTCTAACAAAATTTCAGCAACATGCTCTGGAGCAACCTTAGATGATACAGTAACTGGTATATCAATTCGTCCTACTTTATTACGTCGTGTCCAATTACTAACGTTGTTATTAATAAGGCTTGAATTGGGAATAATAATCGTCTTACGCTGAATTGTCTCAAGTTCCGTTGCACGCACACTAATACGCTTAACAACACCCCCTACTGATCCAGATTCTATATAGTCCCCTATTTTAAATGGTCTTCCAACTAAAATAATAAGTCCAGAGACAAAGTTTTGGACAATATTCTGTAAACCAAAACCTATACCAAGTGAAAGTCCTCCAGCAATAAGAGCGAAATTTCTAAGATCCAAACCTGCCATTGATAATCCGGTCAAAGAAGATACAACAACGCCTCCATAACTTATCACTGTGTTGATAGAATTACGTATACCAGAATCGAACTCTCCATGAACCAACACCACATTATCTAACCAACCAATAAATCGGCGAATAAGAAACCAGCAAACACAAAAAGAAATAATTCCTGTTACAAGAGAAATCAAAGAAAGACTAATATTTCCAATCTGAAAACCGGTCACCGATTGCCACAAAACTGCTTTTAAATCAGAATAGGAAAATCCAAACTGTACAGCAATTGGCATTGCACAAAATATAACAACAAATAAATTGAGAAAAACGCTCACAAAAACTCCCAATTGATTCATCGTTTTTTCTTCTAAATGAAACCTCTGCATCAAAAGATGACCAACCGTTGTTTTCATAAATTGGTCTTTAGTTCCAAGTGCTTGAGCGCTTTGTATTCCTAAATACATGAGAACTAAAAATGCTCCATCAATCATAATTTGCTGCGTAATAAAACGCGCAAGTCCAACGTAACCTAAAAAATTCAATACAAAGAGCAGTAACCCCAAGCCAATAAGAGGAATGCGTATATAAAATGGCCAAAAGTATGGCTCTTTTTTTTCTTCTTGAACACGCCTACGTCTAAACCGCAAAGGTACAAATGATATTATAAATAGCAATATCGCTACAAGAAAAACAGCAATAAAACTTTTAGCAATTGTTAAAGATAGAGGCGCTGAAATGATTTGATAAATACTATCAAGAACAGCGTCAAATGCCAAAATACCCCCTAAAGACGTGAGTAAAATCACTAATTGATAAGCAGACGATGATGTAATCTTGAGAAGACCTACATGGGGCCTATTCGATGATAGAAGAACAACCGCTAATCGATTGATTAAAAATAATAAAATAATTTGACAACCTATCATATCAAAAACTGTTGTAAGCTTACCTAGATCTAAGTTAAAACTACGAAACAAAAACAACACAAGATAAACGCAAAGAATACATACAAGTGAAGGTAAGAGAACTGAAATAAAGGCGATCAATAAGCGTTGTAAATAAGATATTTCCTCATTAGACTTCGTAAAGTGGCAATACACATGAACAAGAACTTTTTGAGAAAAATACGAAAGTCCCAAAGTAATAAAAAGTGGAATTAAAAAGCAAAGAAATAGTTGTAAAAACTTGAAGTAAAATATAAAATTCCACCAAGAATTTAACAACACAAGAAAATCTGATGAAGCCTCTTTTGTTTTTTGGACGAGATGTTTAACCATCGGAATCGAAAACTCAAGCCTATACGTAAGCGTGCGTTTAAAAAGCTCCCGAGATTGAGAAATAGAAAGTTCAGCTATTCTATTTGCCGCTAAGAAAATTGCTTCAAAACGAAGCATGATACTGTTAATTTTAGCTTTTTGCTCTATCAAATAGGAATATTCCTTCACAGAGCTTTTCAGTTTTTTCACGTCACGATGGAGCTCCATTAATTGATCAAGAAGTGTATTAATCTCATTAAGAGGAGGACGCAAAACAAATGCTGCCTCAATAGCACGTTCACTGATATCTTGTGCACGTAACCGTAATTCTTCTAAAGCACGCTCATCTTCTGGCTTTCTGTCAAAATCTCTTTTTAAAGTTTCAGTATTTTCTTCAAGAGTCTTAATAATCAACTGTTGTTGCAGAATAATTTCATCAACTGAATAAGAAGCTATCGTTTGTTCGACAATTGTATTTTGTGCCCCCCTATTACCCCATGCACCAGAATTAAATACAAAGATAATCCCCAAAAGAAGGAAAAGTATGTGGATGTTTTTTCTACAAAATGAATACATATCTACCTTATGAGCACAAAAGGGATTTTATTTTTCTCTTTTAAATATGGTATAAAGTAGATATTTTCAACTTTTATAGAATAATCTTATAAAAGCTTTCCCTTATCCTATAATACTGGTAATAAGATAAAAGAATGATAAATAAGCTGAACTCAATAAGATTAAAGAAGGCACTCTAGCATGTTTTTTTTGCACCTTTATTGCAAAAAAGAAGATTTTCTTCCTTTGACAACTTGGATTTTTCTATCCAGTTTAGGTGTATTCTTGACGAGCAACCTAGAAACGCGTGCTTATTTAATCAAACAATCACACACCAATAATGTCATTAAAACGAATAGATTTGATTTACATCATAAGTGTGATCAGGTGAATGTTACCACAACTGAAAACAAAAAACTTGTAACACTCCATACAGAATCTATTTTTATGAGGACCTTTCAAAAAATCCTAACATTGGATTTCTTTTTAATAAAGATTCCAGCTGTTGACACACGATTTCGTAACGTTAAAACACAATATTTCTCAAATAAACGCGCTCCTCCCAATGAACATACTTAATTCTCTTCCTTGAATATAAAAACGATCATCTTATTTTACTTGTGCTTTTAACTTTGAATAACTGTTAGATTGCCTATTTACGGAATATATCATGCGTACACCTGGTTGGTTAACTACCCTTTATTGTTTTATTCTTTTAAGCAGCATTTATGTTGCCTTACCCAATTTATTTTCACACGAACAAGTTAAAAACTCGAAATTCTTACCCGACACCCGTGTAGCACTTGGTCTTGACCTTCAAGGAGGCTCTTCTCTCCTGCTCGAGGTTGATAGCAAAACGTTAAAACGCGATCAGTTACATATAGTTTTAAGCAATGTGCGCAATGTATTGCGTGAAAAACAAATCCGCACCTCAAGTGTGCGTATCGTTGAAGATAGCGTTATTGCCCTTATTTCTGACCCATCGCAAACTGAAAAAGCACTCTCTGCTTTGAAAACATTAATAACCCCCATACACAGTAGCTTTGGCACAACAGAACATAACATCACGATCAGTGCTCAAAATGAAACTCTCCGCGTCACATTAACAGAAGCTGGTATAAAAGACCGTGTCAGCAATGCTATTGAACAAAGCTTAGAAATCATCCGTCGTCGTATAGATCAAGTTGGTGTTTCAGAACCAGCCATCCAAAAGGTCGGAAATGATCGTATTATGGTCCAATTGCCTGGACTACAAGATCCAAAACAACTGCGTGATCTTTTAGGAACAACCGCTAAGATGAGTTTTCATCTTGTTCCTTCTAATGTGGACCCCAATAACCCCCCTATAGGTGTTTCTATTCTCCCTGGATACACTGATGCAACACAACATTATGCAATTTATGATCAAATTGCTTTAGATGGAAATGTCCTGAAAGATGCCCGTGCAGGTTTTGACCCCCAAATACCAGGACGTTCCATTATTTCATTTACGCTAGATTCCGCTGGTGCAAAAATATTTGCCGATATAACACGACAAAATATTAACCGTCCTTTTGCCATTGTTCTGGATAATAAAGTTTTAACCGCTCCGACCATCAATAGTGTCATTCCCAATGGACAAGGTCAAATTACAGGAAACTTTGACCCCAAAGAAGCCTCAACTCTGGCTGCTCTGCTTCGTGCTGGTTCCCTCCCCGCACCACTCACGGTCATTGAAGAGAGAACCGTAGGTCCAAATCTTGGTGCTGATGCTATCCAAATGGGACTTTACACCGGCATAATTGGCTTTATTCTTGTTGCAATTTTTATTTTTCTTCTCTATCGTATTTGGGGATTAATTGCCAATATAGCACTAGCTCTGCACACAATTTTAACATTTGCTGCACTGAGTCTTTTGGGAGCTACGCTTACGCTGCCTGGTATTGCTGGTATTATTTTAGGCATCGGTATTGCCGTTGATGCTAATATCCTTATCAATGAACGTATCCGTGAAGAAAGTCGAAAAGGTGTGGGTGCTTTTGCAGCCCTAGATCGTGGATTTAAACACGCTTTTGCAACCATTGTTGATGCAAATGTTACAGCAATTATAGCGACCGTCTTACTATTTTGGTTCGGGACCGGTCCCGTTCGTGGTTTTGCCGTAACAATGTTGCTTGGTATTATCATCTCCATGTTTACAAATATCACCATTGTACGCATCATCATGATTTGGATCGTTCGTAAATGGAAAATTAAAAAATTGCATATTCACTCTGCTTTCAACATCATGCCACAAAACACAACTTTCCACTTTATGAAAGCACGTTTCATTGGTATTGGCGTCTCAATTGTTTTATCAATGGCTTCAGTTTTTCTCTTTTTTAAGCCTGGATTGAATTTTGGTATTGATTTCATTGGCGGAAGCCAAATGAGTATTACCACGAAAGGACCAGCAGATCTAGCAACTCTGCGTTCCAAGCTTTCTACTCTTAATATTGGTGAAGTTACCTTGCAAAATATTGATAACGAAAATACCGTATTAATTCGCATGCAGAAACAAAGCGGTGGCGAAGCACAACAAACCACCGCCATTGATAAGGTCAAAACAGCTGTACAAAATATCTATCCCGATACCACATTCGATCAAATAGAAGTTGTTGGTCCCAAAATTTCAGGTGAGCTTGCCACAGCTGCTTTTACTGCTGTTATTCTTGCGGCTATTGCCATGTCTCTCTATATATGGTTACGCTTCGAGTGGTTCTTTGCCATTGGAGCAATTATCACTCTCATTCTAGACACCACAAAAATGATTGGCTTTTTTGCTTTATTTCAATTTGATTTTAATTTAACGGCTATCGCCGCACTCTTAACAATTGTTGGATATTCTATAAATGATAAAGTTGTCGTCTATGATAGGATGCGCGAAAATATGCGTCTTTATAAAAAAATGCCGTTGCGCGAGCTGATTGATCTGTCAATTAATCAGGTTCTTGTACGTTGTTTTTTTACATCAGCCACAACAATTCTTGCGATGCTCCCCATGGCGATATGGGGTGGAAGTGCTGTTCATAATTTTGCATTACCCATGGTCTTTGGGATTATTATTGCAACATCATCCTCTATCTTTATTGCTGCTCCTATTTTACTCCTGCTAGGAAATTGGTGGCGTGAGCGAAATAATCGTGCAAATATCAAAGTGAAATAAAAATGCCCTTTAATGCGTATGGTACATCTCGCCTCTCTTCTCATAGAAATATAGTCGTTTTCATTCATTCGCTTTTTGATCAAGAATAGTAAATAATCCATGCTCCACGACACACCACTTATCACAACTATTGTTGCAGGCTTATGTTTAGCATTTCTCTTGGGAATGATTGCTAGCCGTTTACGTATTTCACCCCTTGTAGGCTATTTGTTAGCTGGTGTTATTGTGGGACCCAATACAGGCGGATTTAAAATAGATTCCGTCATCATTAATCAACTTGCTGAAATTGGTATTATTTTGCTGATGTTTGGTGTTGGGCTCCACTTTTCATTAAAAGACCTTTTATCTGTCAAAGCTATTGCTGTCCCCGCTGCTATTGCACAAATGGCATTTTCTACTTTTCTAGGTTTGTGCCTTGGTCTGATTATGGGATGGGGCTTTAGTGGTAGTTTGATTTTCGGTCTTGCTTTATCCATAGCAAGTACCGTTATCCTGCTACGTGCTTTGCAAGAGCGTCATCTTATTGAAACAGAAAAAGGACGCATTGCCGTTGGATGGTTGATTATTGAGGATTTAGCAATGGTCCTTATACTTGTCCTCATCCCTTCCTTGGCAAGTGCCCTCAGCAATACCAAAAAAGAAGCGTTGGATCCTCTTGTTCAATGGTTGGATTTAAGTATTTGGGGTATTTTTGGTCTCACCATCCTGAAGGTAATTGTATTTATTGCACTTATGCTCGTCATTGGGCGACGCGTTATCCCATGGCTTTTAAAAATGAGCGCACAATCGGGATCACGTGAATTATTTCGTCTTAGCGTCTTTGCTATTGCATTAGGAGTAGCTTTCGGAGCCGCTCATTTATTTGGAGTTTCTCTTTCTCTTGGTGCTTTTTTTGCTGGTATGGTCATGAGCGAATCAGAATTAAGCCACCGTGCCGCGGAAGAATCTTTACCACTGCGCGATGCTTTTTCTGTTCTCTTTTTTGTTTCTGTAGGCATGTTATTTGACCCCGAGAAACTCTTAACTCATTTTTTCCCTCTCTTAGCAACCTTATTCATTATCGTAATCGGAAAATCTGCTGTTGCCTTTTTCATCGTTAAAGCTTTTCGCTATTCTAATGCAACAGCTTTGACTATTTCTGCAAGCCTTGCCCAAATCGGAGAATTTTCCTTTATCCTTGCTGGTTTAAGTTTAAGCTTAGGACTTTTAAACAATGACGCTCATGATTTAATTCTTGGAGGAGCAATTTTTTCTATTTTGCTCAATCCTCTTGTTTTCATTGCCTGTAATAAAATTAAAAAACGTCTAGAAAAAAATTCTGCATCTTCACAAAATACCCAAACAATTATTGATATTGATCCACAAGATCCTGACCAAGATTTTTTACCGATGACCTTAAAAAACAACCATATCGTAATTATTGGCTATAGTCGTATCGGTAAGTGTGTTGCATTATCTTTAATAAATAGAGGTGAACCTATAGTGATCGTAGAAGAATCAAAACGCCTCTCTGATAAAGCGATTGCAGATGGCTTTGAGGCTATTTGCGGCAATATCATTCAACAAGAAATAATGAACGCAGCAAATATAAATAATGCACATAAAGTTGTTATTACAATGCGAAGTACCATTGAAGTAGGAGAATGTATCGTGAATATCCGTGATATGAAGAAAGATATCCAGATAATCACACATGCATTATCCGACACAGAAACAACATATCTCATTGATTTAGGTGCTGATGTTGTAGTAACAGATGATGAAGAAATTGCCAATGGTATTATAGAGTATATAACAGAACGAAGATCTGTAAGGAATATGCTCAATCATGAAAATTTACAGAAAACATAAAATGGATACAGAATCGTGAAAATAAAGCAATTTATATGGCCATTGATTGGTATCTTAGCAATGCTGGTATCTATTCGAATTCTTTATATGAAGCTCTCTGCCATTTCATTTGGGGATGTATTGGAGCGCTTGAGCAATTTAAATGCACAGCACTGGTTATTAGCCTGTTTATGTTCTCTCCTAGCTTATGCTGCTCTTGCTGGATATGATCGAATTGCCTTGCAACATCTAGGCCATAAAATTTCTTGGATTTTTATCGCTATATGTTCATTTACAACCTACGCTCTTTCACACAATATCGGTGCTTCAGTTTTTTCTGGTGCCGTTGTACGCTATCGCGCCTATAAAATGAAAGGATTAAACGGAACAGAAATCGCAATATTAGTAGGTTTTTGCTCTTTTACTTTTGTAATCGGCACAATCTTACTTTTGGGAATCGTTTTGGTGCTGCAACCCGAAATTATCACCCTCATTCATAAAGAACTTCCTGAATGGCTCGGAACAACGGCTGGAGCAATTTTACTCAGCTGTATAGCACTTTATACGTTTGGCAGCTGGCTTCAGTTAAAGCCCTTACGCTTGGGGAAGAAAATTCAACTTTCCTATCCACGACTGAAAATTGTTATTCAACAGCTTCTCATTAGCCCTCTAGAGCTTTTAGGAGCAGCAGGAATTATATATGCTGTTCTCCCACATAACGCAGATATTCATTTTATCTCTGTTCTTGGTGTTTTCCTAGCGTCTTTTACGATAACTCTTCTCTCTAATGCTCCAGCAGGAGGAGTAGGAGTTCTTGAAGCTCTTTTCATAACAGGCATGCCCAATATAAATCCAACCGATGTTATTGCAGCACTTATTGTCTTTAGAATGTTTTATTTGATTATACCGCTCATCCTTTCATTATTTGTGGTCGTCATTTTTGAGGCGCAACAATATTGGAAAAGAGCCCCCAAAACACCACCTGAATAAATAAAAGGCTATCAATGACTTCTTTTTTTATGTACCTATAAAAGAACAAAACACCATCGTGTTGCCAATTTACATATCTTTTTTAAGAAACCTCTTTCAACGCTCTTCTCCATTACACAACAATACCCATAAATGGTATAATAGTAAAGCTATTGTTGCACCATCATCTTTATACTTAATAAAAGAGCAAGCCTGTGCCATTATACTATTTTTCCAATGTTATGATAACTTTTAGCACTTAAGAACATTAATAAGAATTATTTTTATGCCTTTCTTCAATAGTCTTTATCCACACATTAATCCCATTTATGATGCAAAAATGAATGATTTTAATTAATTCATTATAAGAGGGATTGAAACAAAAGAAGTTTATGATAGTAAAGTTTTTTTTAAATAAAGAATAATCAATTCTTTATAAATCAATATATTATAATGAATCTGTGTGGCTTTCTTAATATTTATATTTTTAGAGGTTTAGCTAACAGAAAGACAGCATAGCGTAACCACACAGCTTAATATTTTAAAACTTTAAGCCTCATTAAAGTTTATTGTCTTTCGTTTAACAGGTATTAGCTTTAAACAATTAAACTGATCTAATTTTATTACTTGTATGTCCAGCTAACTACTTTATTTTAGCTTGATTTACCCTCTTGGAATACTGATGATTGTTACAGAAGTTTTTTGTTTAAGCGGGAGAGTTATCAAAAAATATCCACGCTGCTGACACAACTAAAGTGTAAAGTTTCTTCTGTCTTTAAACAATATGCTAAAAATCCAAAAAAAATTTAATCAATTTATATTAAAAGAAGTGAAAACTGTTGATTTTTATACCCCTTTAAATAACACAATTGTCGGTAAGAGGCTTCTCCTTACCAATTGCAACTTAAAAAAAGAAACAATACGCATTAAAAGATCTTTAAATGTCCTTTGGAAGTTCTTTGAGTCCCCTAAAAAGTACAAACACCGATGACTAAGCTATATCAACAATCTTCACTTTTAAACAAACAGATATGGGGAAATCCTACTGCCCAATTTTATTTAGCAACTCGTACCTTAAAAAAAAATTACGCAATCAATAAGTTATTTACGGTATAAAATAAAATGGTGGGTGATGAGGGGATCGAACCCACGACCCGCTGATTAAGAGTCAGCTGCTCTACCGACTGAGCTAATCACCCATAAGCTTCTCAAAAGACGAGAATGAGCGTTTCTATAACGCTCCTAAGGATAGATGTCCAGATATTTTGTTGTTTGTTATATAAACTCATTGTCTGTAAGGTTAAAAATATGATATTCACCACTTGATCTTATATAAAAATAAACCCATTATAAGAAGCTTTATAAATAAATGTTCTGATTGTTATACAGAACCTATAGTTAGAGGATTATCGAGCATAATGCCCGAGCGAAAATTAGAGGAACCTTCTTGTGGTTGTAAGCGGGATGGGGCATCATTTTGTTTTATCAACAATCACATGCATTCAAGCAATATTGTGCTGTTTTTTTCTTTGAATATAAGTTTTTTACATTCAATGTTCATGATCCAATATACGAATAAAAGACTATGAATTTTTTTTGTCAATCGCGCGCTTTTAAGCTTCTAAAAGGTAAGGAATGATGGAATGGATCACTGATCCCCATGCGTGGTTTGGTTTGATCACGCTGGTTTTTCTCGAAATTGTTTTAGGAATAGATAACCTTATCTTTATTGCAATTTTAGCTGAAAAATTGCCACTGCATTTGCGTGACCGCGCACGCTTTATAGGTCTTACTTTAGCATTAATTATGCGGCTTTTCCTTCTTACCGTTATTGGATGGGTTATGAGACTCGATAGGGTCATTCTTTCACTTTCATCTTTTGTATTTAGTTGGCATAGCTTTATTTTAATCGGTGGTGGAGCCTTTTTGCTCGCAAAGGGAACGCTAGAATTACATGAAAGGTTAGAAGGAGTATCACATGAAAGAAAAACAGGCGTTGGTTATGCTGTTTTTTGGCAAGTAATCGTCCAAGTCGTGGTGCTGGATGCCGTTTTTTCACTAGACAGTATTATTACCGCAACAGGTATGATTGCAAAAGAGCAGGCAGCAGTTATGTATATCGCAGTCATAGCTGCTATGGGAGTAATGATGTGCGGATCTGGTGCTCTTATGCGTTTTATTAATCGTCATCCCACTATTGTAATCCTTTGTCTTGGTTTTTTGATGATGATTGGTTTTACTCTCATTGTTGAAGGATTTGGTTTTCATATTCCAAAAGGGTATTTGTATGCTGCTATTGGTTTTTCTGTTCTCATCGAAGCTTTTAATCAAATTGGACGTCGTAACCGTGAAAAAATGATTAAAACGAATGATCTACGCAGTAGAACAGCTGATGCTGTTTTGAGGCTCTTAGGAGGAGGAAGCAAAGATAGTCACCTTGCTGAGACTGTAGATGTTATTGCTGAACAGGCCGCAGCTTCTGAGTTGTTTAGACCAGAAGAAAAGGAGATGATTCGTGGTGTTCTCGATTTAGCTGATCGCCCTGTTCGCTCTATCATGTCGCCGCGTAATGAGATTGAGTGGTTAGATTTAAATGCTGATGAAAATGAAATGCGTGAAGAATTACAAAAGGTTAAACATAGCCGCTTAATTCTTGCGCGTGAAAAAGTGGATGAATTTGTTGGCGTTGCGTTGACAAAAGATCTTCTTTTGAATTTGGCTGAGGGGAAAAAGATTAATTGGAAAAAAGCTATGCGAGAACCCCTCGTTGTTCATGAAAATACAAGTGTTTTACGATTGATGGAGCAATTACGTCATTCTTCGATTCAGCTTGCAATTATTGTTGATGAGCATGGATCTTTTGAAGGAATTGCAACACCAACCGATATTCTTGAAGCTATTGCAGGAGACTTTCCTGATGACGATGAAGAACTCATGATCGCAGAACAACTTGAAAATGGCAGTCTTCTTGTTGAGGGATATGCTGATATCCGCCGTTTAAGTGGTTATCTTGGGCGTAACCTTGTGGATGAAGCAGATCGTTATACGACTCTGGCAGGCTTTATGCTTTGGCAGTTTGGTCATTTACCAAATGAGGGAGAAAGCTTTGAAACTGATGGTTTACACTTTAAAGTGATTGAAATGGAACGCAGAAACATATCTAAAATCCTTATTTCTCCACTTGTATCACCAGAAAAAAGCTAGTTCTTTTTACAAGCAAAATGAATAAAAAGATTTTTTTATGATTAAAAATTGAAAAGAATAAGCAGTTGATAACTCAATTGCATTTCATTATTTTTATATTTTTTTAAGCGTAAAATAATGACATACAAAAGTTATATTATCAATGAACTTTCCATTATAAAAAATTTTCATTGATGATTGACGAAAAGCTGGGAGAGAGAAAATGGTGCAAAATTATTTGTCAATGGTCATTAATCTCAAAACAATGAATATATACAATATATTGATTTATAATAATTATTTATTACAATATTACCTTCACATCAAGAAAGCCTCTTTCAAACATCAGATTTCCGCCAATGGATAAAACTCCACCATTGTTGAGTTCACTCAACTGATGATGGCATCTTTAAACCAGACTCTGGCTCCTATAATCTTTTTAGATCTTCTTGATATTTCTTAAGGAGCTATTCCTTAGCTTTTGTTTCGATAAATTTAGCTATTTTTTTCCTTGCAAGAATGAAACTCCACCTCTCTGGAAAGGCCCTTATTAAGAACTTTGTTTTTCTTCTAGATAGCTCATATTTTTGCTACTTTTTAATTAAAGCGTAGCTGAGCTGCTTAGATTTCACCACTTCTTTGACTAAAGCCAATGCACGTTCAGATGAATCTGTTGGGTATTTTCATCAAAGCCTAAATGATCCTCTGCACTGAAACTTTGATAATAAGATTGTAAGGTTGCAACATCACCCAATAAAGACAGTGCACCAATATGAAGTAAGCTATAATCTGCATCATATACCTTGATAACCTTTATGTGCCTCCAACTTCATTCTTTCGCCAAGATGGTGCTCCATATCTGGAATAAAAGCATTTATGAAGATCAATTCTTTCTATCGCCTATTTCAAGACATAATCAAGCTTAATTCCAACCAATCTGCATATATTCCTTCTTCACAAACTCTCAACCCCTTTTTATAAAAATCAAGTTGTAGATCTTGTAAGTGCTGAGAATTGATAGGGATCAATTGCAGATAAAATACCAGTACTAATCGAAACTCCAACATCAAATTACGGATAACCTTTGATAATTGCGTCATTATAAAGAATTTGTACTTCACAATCTGGTAGTTGATAACGTGCTGAATAATTATCTACCTCTTTAATTTTTTCAACAGACCAATCAAGATTTTGAAGAGCACTGTTGCACTCTCCATGATTAAAAAATTCTTTGCTCTAGCTCAAAAGAGATTTTATCCATATCAAAAGTCAAAAGCGAAGCAGATTTTTGCAAACAAAAGTGATAACGCCGTGTAAGAGAAGAATCTTATCAATAAGGCCTTTGGTGATTTCTTTTGTAACGTCTAAACGAGATGGAATCTTATTCATAAAAAAATATAATAAAGTCAATAGTTTGTGTGAAATTATTTTATATGAATCCCATTTAAAATCTACACTTTTATACGTGATTTAATTAACCATTTTTCATAAACAATTACCATGTATGGATAGACCATAAAACGCATGTAAACATTCAAATGAAGTGAACGCAGCTATCATTCATAACAGTTCATAAATTTTATGATACGTTTTTATCACACACAAATCGCATTATTAAAAACGTAATCGTTTGAAATTATCGATAACATAAATTGCATGCGTTTAAAAAATGGTATGGGGTTTACTCTTTTTTTGAGCTAAACCTTAAAAGAAATAATCATTTGAAACTATCATAGAATAGGTTTTAATTCATTAAGGGCACATAAAAGGATTTAAAGACAAGTCGATTTTAAAGCGCCGCTTACTAAAAAGTTAGTCAATAATAAGCAGACATTATATAGATACTATCATCACAACAGGTAATGAAATTGATAATGTTATGTCGTAGAAATCAAAAGATTTTTAATGATATAACGCAGGCAAACAAGCAAAAAACGTTTTAAAAGTTATAGTTTAAAAATACGAAACCAAATGAAATCCCCTCAAATTTGAGGATACTTATTAAGACAAAGATAAGTAGATAAATTTCAAAAGGATTGCAATCATATTACAAAGGCATGGTGTTTTACTCAATTTTGAGTCAAAAGCGACAATGTTTAAAGAATGCTCTATTCTAAAGTTAACGAACTCGAATTTGAGCTGGTTAATTTTGCCAGCCCAAATATAGAGCGGCTTATTTGAAAAGAAGTTATGTTTAAATGCAAAGTGAAAATACGCTTATGAGAACCTCACTAAATGAACGTTTAAACGTTTAGAGACATAAAATGATATCTCTATAAATACGTTTGAAACCTAGATTTATAACAGTTTAAAAGCCTTAGATTTTATAAAAAGCGGTTGTTTATTGTCTTATGAAAAGCTGCTTTTAAAAACCAATGTTCGTAAATGTAAACAACGGGTTTTGTTACAAATATTTACTTAATACGCATTTTCTCTTGATTGTCTTGATATGAACCTACCAAGCGTTGAGACATTTTGATAATGTACTTTGTGTCAAATGACCACTTCAAAAATGCGAGCGTTATTCTTAATACGCTTTATAGCCATACATAAAGTGTTTATAGGTTCTGTAATTCAAATGAGTGATTAAAGATCATATCTGTCATTTACGTTCCTTTTGATCAGTTTTAATCAATAGAATAGAGCGTTTGCAATATGATACGTTTTGTATACATACATTCATTATTGACTTCTTTTGTATGATCTGTAGTACCTCTATTTAAAAGCAGCGTCATATCAATTGGCACAGCTTTCTTTTATGATGCGTTTATAACCATCAAAGAAGCACCCTCCACGTCTGTCATTTATTCTGTTTATCAATCTTGATAACATCATCACTTTCATAAACCTCTCAATTTATGGGAACCGAATATAAATCGCTATGTCTTTTTATTCTTGCATTGCCATATACATTACTTCTAATCACGATATAATCAGGAGATCTTGGCATAGCCATAAACAGAGCCGTAGACCTTAGTATGACACCCCACGCTAGCATTGCCGTAAACCTTGCCTAACAACCGCATGATCATAAACCGCGGCATTGCTATGAATACGTGCACTACCGGATAATTTTGCATTCCCATAAACCCGCGCTTAATGATAAACTCAAACGTTATAAGAAAGATGAGCATTGTCATAAACATGAACACCAAAATACACATGGGTTTTATCACATATAAGGGTATTGCCATACACATAGCCACCAATGGCAGCATTGCCATAGCCCCTTATATTTTCATAAACACAACCAGATTTTACAACACAGACATTATCAGCAACCCAGCAATTACCATCATGAGAGAGATTGCTTTCATTTTCAATAAAAGCCATCCAGATCGCTTTTTTTACATCACCAAAATCGTTTAAAGCACGAATGCGATAATATATATATATATACATGACCAGTCACGAAATCCATTTGATTGATCTATTCATATTTTGGATGGTTTTTTCTGATTAACAGGAGCGGTTTCATTTGCAATGAAAGAAATAACGGAGGTGTTTTTTGATATAGTTATCATAATTAAACCTGTATGTTTTTAAAAGTTTTGAACAGACATTAAGCCAGCTCCAAACCAAATGTTTGTTGCATCAAGCGCTCTGTTCAAACTAATAATAACATATTCATTACCTAGTAGTAGAATACCAACTCCTACACCTGCATAAAGCGAAGCAATAATCCGCCCATATGGCTATGCTGTATGACTATAATAGAACCCAAAACCATCATTGCTACACTCGCAACACCAGCAGCAAAACGGATCAAAAGGACTAAGTGTTAACGCCATGAAAATAATTAAGTGCACTCATCACTATAGCTGCACAAGATAGTATGCGAGGAGCAAGAAATATAATCCCAATTACTGCCAAACGTAAAGAACATACTCCCAACTAAATAACCACCATAATTAGTGTTCGGTATATAAGAAAGTTGATTAAAGCTAAACAATCCTTCATCCAACATAACTGGCAGTATTGGTGTATAGAGAAATCACCAGATACCCATATCAAAACCATATCGAATACAGCATTTTGAAACAATTCAAATCTTGACGGTTGTTTTTTCCCCCTTATTATTCCTTTAACTGGTGATATTCCTCATCTGCGTTCCATATCACCATAACAGCCTTTAACTCCAAAAATAGAATAAAAGCAAATTTAGCTATCTATTTTAATGCTCAAAACAATATATTTAGCGATCTACTATCAACATCGCCAGATCAGTTGTACAATAACATATTGAATTAAATGTACTTTTTAAATGTTTATAGTTAAATTGAAAGCATATTTAGATAACCTTGCTTTTTTATCTCGATATTCAAAATGACTAACCGAAAAATTATATACGCAGCCGTAAATTTTACTTCTCTTAAAATCATTTGCTTATTCGCTGCAAAACTTAATAAACAACTCAAATAACCATTTTCATAAAAGAGGAAATTGGCTTCTTTTTAGGTAATCTTGTTATTTAGGATGATATGAAGTTGAAGAATTTGGTGCACCCGACAGAATTCGAATCTGTGACCTCTGCCTTCGGAGGGCAGCGCTCTATCCAGCTGAGCTACGGGTGCTTCACACTGATTATTAAAATCAGTTATGGTCTTTTAACTAATCATACTCTTAGCTTCAATGCTAAATTATCATTCTAATAAAAAAATTACTCGTTTGTAATTTATCTAACGACGCATTCCTTTTACTGTTTAATGATACTTTACCTTGAAATAACTTCTCTTTATTCAATGCTCTTTTTATTATAAAAAGAGCTTTTATTACAACTTCAAAACTCTCAAAAATAAGTTACAACATAAATTATA
The DNA here is from genome assembly GCF_042196145.1 of Bartonella sp. AP258QHHD. Lineage (NCBI taxonomy): Bacteria > Pseudomonadati > Pseudomonadota > Alphaproteobacteria > Hyphomicrobiales > Bartonellaceae > Bartonella > Bartonella sp. AP258QHHD. Next base: position 59,170 of record NZ_JBHIPR010000079.1, on the reverse strand, counting down.
AGTATCAGGATAATTTTTAAATGGCTACATTACCAAGTCGCTTTCATTTTATTTCCGCAGAAACTGAGGAGGCTATCAAAGCTACCCATAAATTAATTTCCGTTTATGGTCATTCTTCTCTGGAAGAAACTGATATTGTTGTTGCAATCGGTGGTGATGGGACAATGTTACAAACCGTACGAGATGTCATGAACACAGGCAAACCTATTTATGGTATGAATCAAGGTTCTGTAGGATTTCTTATGAATGAATTTCATGAAAAAAAATTGCCCAATCGTATTGCTGCCGCACATAAAAAAGAAATCCATCCCCTGCGCATGATTGCAAAATCTGAATGTCAAGATTCTATCGAGGCGCTTGCAATTAATGAAGTATCCCTCTTTCGGCAATCTTATCAAGCGGCAAAAATTCGCATCACCATTGATAACAACGTACGCATGGAACAATTAAGTTGTGATGGTGTCCTCGTCGCTACACCAGCTGGATCAACCGCCTATAATTTATCAGCACAAGGACCTATCTTACCTCTTATGGCTCCCCTTATGGCCCTCACTCCCGTTAGCCCTTTTCGCCCTCGGCGTTGGCATGGAGCTTTGCTTCCCGATACAGTAACAGTGCGCTTTGATATGCTTGAACCTGACAAACGCCCTGTAAACGCTGCTGCAGATAATATTGAAGTTAAATCTGTCCATTCAGTTACTATTTCAATGGCAACAGAAGTAACAGCTTCAATCCTTTTTGACTCAAATCATTCATGGGATGAGCGCATTTTATCAGAACAATTTCGCTATTAATGATTGTATTATGCGTTTTATATGTATATGATTGTTATAGTTAGTTTTTTTGTGAAAACATCTTAACACTTTTAAAGAGTGTAGAATATTGGTTATAATCATCATTAGATAGCGCAGTTAAAATCACAGAGCAGTTGATAAAAAAATGATACCATCTTTAAACAGTTTTGATGATTTAGGTCTTTCCGCAAAGGTTATTAATGCGGTGAAATCAGCGGGGTATACAGCTCCGACACCTATTCAAAGTGAAACAATTCCGCATGTCCTTCAAAGAAAAGACGTTTTAGGAATCGCCCAAACGGGAACAGGTAAAACCGCCTCTTTCGTATTGCCTATGCTCACTCTCCTTGAAAAAGGTCGTGCAAGAGCACGAATGCCCCGTACACTCATCTTAGAACCAACAAGAGAAATTGCAGCTCAAGTTGAAGAAAATTTCGATAAATACGGCATAAATCATCGTTTAAATGTTGCTCTTTTGATTGGTGGAGTTTCTTTTGAACTCCAAGATCGCAAACTTGAACGGGGAGCTGATGTTCTTATAGCAACACCAGGGCGCCTTCTTGATCATTGCGAGCGCGGTAAACTGCTCCTGATGGGCGTTGAAATCCTTGTGATTGATGAAGCTGATCGCATGTTGGATATGGGCTTTATTCCTGATATTGAACGTATCTGTAAGCTAACCCCTTTTACGCGTCAAACTTTGTTCTTTTCTGCAACAATGGCGCCAGAAATTACAGAACTAACGAAACAATTTTTACATTCTCCCGTATCTGTTGAAGTTACAAAAGCTTCCTCAACAGCTACCACAATTACACAACGGCTTGTCAAATCTGGAAATAAATCATGGGATAAAAGAGCGGTTTTACGAGAGCTTATCCAAAATGAAGGTGCAGAGCTTCAAAATGCAATCATTTTCTGTAATCGAAAGAGAGATATTTCTGAACTTTTTAGATCGCTCATCAAACATAACTTTAATGTAGGGGCACTTCATGGAGATATGGACCAATATTCGCGCATGAACACCCTAGCTGATTTTAAAAATAATAAACTTACACTTCTTGTTGCTTCTGATGTTGCTGCCCGTGGACTCGATATTCCAGCTGTAAGTCATGTATTTAACTATGATGTTCCTACACATGCTGAAGACTATATCCATCGAATTGGTCGTACAGGGCGTGCAAATCGTAGCGGAAAAGCCTTTACAATCGTTACAAAAGCTGATCAAAAATATATCAATGCCATCGAGGAAATGAGTAATGAAAAAATTGAATGGCTCAATGGAGATCTCTCAACTTTAATAGCCGATGATCAAACAGAAGATATTGTTGTAAAGAAAAAATCTTCAAAACCATCAAAGAAAACTACTCCAAAAGAGACTGTTGCTCACACTAAAAAATCTGTAGAAGAGAATAAAACAGAATATATCAAAAATGCAAATAATAAGGAGAAGCCATCTGAGCAACAACGCTCACGAAAAAATAAGAATTACACACCTATTGGATTTGGTGATGATATTCCTGCTTTCATGCTTATAAAAACGTGTAAATAAACCCGTTCTCTACTCTCTTTTAGAGTGAAATGAACGAAATACTTTTAAAAAATCCGCTCTTATTTCCTAGAGAGCCTTTCCGTTACCTTTTCACGCCCTAAAAGCTGCAAAATTTTTCCCATTTCAGGTCCATGATCCATGCCCGTAAGTGCCTGACGTAATGGCATAAATAAAGCTTTTCCTTTTCGACCTGTTTTTTCTTTTAATGCTGTTGTCCAAATTTTCCAACTTTCCTCATTCAAAGCACCTTCAGGTAAGAAATCGAGTGATTGGTGCACAAAAGCACGATCCTCTAGTGCTACTGTATCAAAATTCTGTTCATCATGAATGATTTTCCACCAAAAAACAGCATCATTGACTTTATTAATATTGCTTCTTATCGCGTTCCAGAAATATTCCGCCTTATCTCCCTCAATAGAAAGTTTTTTAAGGCGCATTTTTACTTCCTCATAGGTTAACTCATGGACAAGATGACTATTCAAAGCAAGAAGATCAGCAATATCAAATTTTGCAACGGATCTTGACGTATCTTGGAGATTAAAATGCTCTAAAAGCGCAGCTTGATTGGGATAGGGATGCACATTTTGCGATGTCCCAATCAAAACGGCAAGGCATTGAACAGCTATAGATTCAAATCCTTCTTCCCGTAGAGAACGAATAGAAAGATCATTATTACGTTTTGAAAATCCTTTTCCTAAAACTGTCGCCAATAAATTGGTATGAGCAAAAACCGGTAATTCTGCATTAAGAGCTTTAAAAAGAGCAATTTGAGCGCCTGTATTTGTAATATGATCATCCCCACGAATAATATGCGTAATAGCCATATCTACATCATCAACAATAGACGGCAATGTATAAAGATAGGTTCCATCTTCACGAATAAGAACAGGATCTGAAAGAGAAGCTAAATCAATCGTCTGCTTTCCCTTTATTGCATCATTCCAGCAAACTTCTGTTCGCTTTGTGTGTAAAGGATCACTTTCAAAATTAGGAAGAAGAAAACGCCAATGGGGTTTACGACCTTGTGATTCAAAGTTTTTTCTCTCTTCTGTTGTCAACTTCAATGCTGCACGGTCATAAACAGGAGGCAATTTGCGTGAAAGCTGGATTTTACGACGCCGCTCTAATTCCTCTGTTGTCTCATAACAAGGATAAAGAAGGCCACGTTGTTTGAGAATTTCTGCCACTTCATCATATCGATTAAATCGCTTGGATTGGTAATAAATTGCATCTGGTTGAATACCAAGCCATTCAAGGTCAACAGCAATAGCATCGATATATTCTTGTTTAGAACGTTCAATATCTGTATCATCATAGCGTAAAATAAATTCTCCCTTATACGCTTGCGCATAAAGCCAGTTGAAAAGCGCAATACGGATATTGCCAATATGAATATAACCTGTTGGAGAGGGAGCAAAACGAACTTTAACCATAAAATAATACTCAATTTTTATCGCGAAAATGATTGACTATAGGATAGCGACGATCGCGTCCGAAATTTTTGTAACTGATTTTTACACCAGGCGCAGATTGACGCCTTTTATATTCGGCACCATAAAGAAGCTGTTCAACTTTCGCAACAGTTTCTCGTGAATGTCCACGTTTAACAATATCACAAATACTCATGTCATTTTCTACAAGATATTGTAATATATCATCTAAAATAGGATAAGGCGGAAGAGAATCTTCATCTTTTTGATTTTCCCGCAGCTCTGCAGAGGGTGCTTTTTCTATAATATTGGATGGAATGATCATTCCTTCTGGTCCTCTCAAATTGTGCAAGTGATTTTTATTGCGCCACTCCGCTAATGCATAAACCTGCATTTTATAAATATCTTTAAGAGGATTAAACCCGCCATTCATATCCCCATACAGTGTTGCATATCCCACAGCCATTTCTGACTTATTGCCTGTCGTTACCACCATTGAGCCGAATTTATTTGAAAGCGCCATTAAAAGTGTACCGCGTATACGACTTTGAAGATTTTCCTCTGTGACGTCAGAGGGTAACCCTGAAAAAACAGGTGCCATTGTCTTTAAAAAAGCCTCAACAGGTTGTGCAATCGGTATGATTTCATAACGACATCCCAAAAGATCAGCACATTCTTTGGCATCTTTTAATGATTCTTGCGAAGTATAATGATAGGGCATCATAATGGTGCGAACCCTCTCAGCACCAAGAGCATCCACCGCCATTGCCGTACACAGGGCTGAATCAATTCCTCCTGAAAGACCAAGAATAACATCCTTAAAGCCGTTTTTATTAACGTAATCTTTCAACCCCAAAACACAAGCTTGATAATCAGCCGCTAATCCATTGAGAAGTCTTTCATTAGGACCTGAAATACAGTGCCATCCCGTCGTTGTTTTTTGCCAATGGCTTAAAGCAATATGGCTATCAAAGTGTTTCATTTGAAATATCTTTTTGCCTTGTCCATTCAAGGCAAAAGACCCACCATCAAAAACGAGCTCATCTTGACCACCTACTTGATTAGCGTAGATAATTGGCACTCCAGATTGTAGAGCCTGTGTATGAACAACGTCTATACGTTTTAATGTTTTATTACGATAATAAGGAGATCCGTTAAGGACAAGAATAATTTCCGCTCCTTTATCTTTAAGCTCTGTACTAAGAGAGGAATCATTCCAAAGATCCTCACAAATGACTATTCCTAATTTAATTCCATGATAGACAATAGGCTGAGGACGTGGACCTGAAGAAAATAAACGCTTTTCATCAAATTCAGCATAATTAGGTAAATCAAACTTCAAACATTCGGCAATGACTCTCCCTTCATCAAGAACCATGACAGCGTTGTAAATATTACCATTGCGCCTTAATGGAAGACCAATGACAATTCCTGGTCCGCCTACGGTTATCTTTGCTAATTTCTCAACAGTCTCTTCACATGTTTTTGTAAAAGCAGGTTTTAGAACAAGATCTTCCGGCGGATAAGCACTTATAAAAAGTTCCGTGAATAAAACAAGATCAGCCCCCTCTTCTTTGGCCTTTTGATGCGCCATGACAGCTAAAGAAAAATTCCCCTCAATATCACCGACAATAGGATTTAATTGGGCAATTGATACCCGAAAATCATTTTTCATAAGCCTTTGTATCATTTCATCAGTTTAGCAACCACAACTTTATTCTTCATCATCGGAAACATCATTTTTTAAAATTCTTTTCTGCCATAATGACCTAAAAATATTAGGCAAATTTTTGCCTACCCCCCAGCAGCAATTGCTAACGATTCAGTCACGCGATTTTTTTTAAGGAGTTCAGCAACAAGAAAAGCCAATTCTAACGCTTGATCTGCATTTAACCGTGGATCACATTGCGTATGATAACGATCAGATAAATCGTCCACAGAAATGGCGTGCGCCCCTCCTGTACATTCAGTAACATCACGACCTGTCATCTCAATATGAATGCCTCCTGGATAAGTTCCCTCTCCACGATGCACTGCAAAAAAATTCTCTACTTCTTTTAAAACATAATCAAAAGGACGCGTCTTATAACCATTGGCAGTAATTGTATTGCCATGCATTGGATCACATGACCATATAACCGCACGCTTCTCGCGTTCAACAGCACGGATGAGTTTAGGCAGATAACTTTCAACTTTATCATAACCAAAGCGCGTAATGAGAGTAAGCCGCCCCAACTCGTTTTCAGGATTTAAAATATCAATTAATTTTAAAAGCTCATCAGGCTCAATGGAAGGACCACATTTTAATCCTATAGGATTCTTAATGCCGCGACAATATTCAACGTGAGCATGGTCAATCTGACGCGTACGGTCACCAATCCATAACATATGACCAGATGTTGCATACCAATTTCCTGAAGTTGAATCAATCCGAGTCAAAGCCTCTTCATAACCAAGCAACAGTGCTTCATGACTGGTATAAAAAGATGTTTCACGCAATGAAGAATGTGTTTTGGATGTAATCCCTATAGAACGCATAAAATCAATTGCTTCAGAAATACGCTCTGCCAATAATTCATAACGTTCTCCCTGCGGACTGTTAGAAACAAAACTCAACATCCATGTGTGAACATTTTCTAAATTAGCATAGCCACCTTGTGAAAAAGCACGCAATAGATTAAGTGTTGCCGCAGATTGGCGATAAGCCATAGACATCCGTTGCGGATCTGGAATACGAGAACCGGCTTCAAATTCAATGCCATTAATAATATCCCCACGATAAGCAGGAAATTCAACTCCCTCTTTTCTTTCAATATCAAAAGAGCGAGGCTTTGCAAATTGACCAGCAATACGACCAATTTTAACAACCGGTTTAGAACTACCAAAGGTCAAAACAATCGCCATTTGCAAAAATACACGAAAAAAATCACGAATATTATCAGCTTCATGTTCTGCAAAGCTTTCGGCACAATCACCACCTTGCAATAAAAAAGCTTGGCCTTTCGCAACGGCTGCTAATTCATTTTTTAAATCACGTGCTTCACCGGCAAAAACTAAAGGAGGATACCTTCTCAGTTTTCGCTCAACATCTTCTAACATAGACTTATCCGGATAAGTCGGAACTTGTTTAATTGGCCTTGTTCTCCAAGTGTCAGGCGCCCATTCTTTTATCATTACACTCTCTCTAAAGATTAATCTTACAGATTAGCATATCAAAAGCTTTTTACCGCAATATATGCTGTTTAACTTTCTATTTTCTTCCCATTTTCATATATATAACTTGGTTTATACATCGTTACCAATTCTTCTGCCATCGTTGGATGCACTGCCATCGTCTCATCAAAGATATCCTTCGTCAGCTTACCCTTGAGAGATATCCCTATAAGCTGAGCCATCTCACCAGCATTTTCCCCTAAAATATGAGCGCCCACAACAATACGGCTTTCACCATCAACAATGAGTTTCATAAGCATTTTCTCTGAACTACCAGAAAGAACATTACGCATAGGACGAAAAACTGTACGATAAATTTCAAGACGCTTATAACGCTTTACCGCCTCCTCTTCTGAAAGACCAACCGTTCCAATCTCTGGCTGTGAAAAAACTGCTGTTGTAATTAAATCATAATCAGGTGTTGTTGGAATATTTTCAAATGCTGTCTTAACAAAACACATTGCATCATGAATCGCAACGGGTGTTAATTGAATATGACCTGTTACATCACCAACAGCCCAAATATGGGGGATATTTGTTGTCATTTTCTCATCAACAACAACTGCACCAAATTCATTCACCTTAACACCTGCCCGCTCAAGTCTTAAACCCGTTGTATTTGGTACACGCCCCGTAGCCAACATAATCTGATCGGCTCTGATTATTTTCCCATTTGATAAAACAACTTCATAACAATTTTCTGCAGCCTGCACTTTAGAAATTGTTATGCCATAAAGAATAGAAATCCCTTTTTCAATCATTGCATCGCTGAGCAATTGCCGCAAATCATGATCAAAATTACGAAGGATTAAATCACCACGATGAAGGAGTGTTGTTTTTACACCTAATTCATGAAAAATATTAGCAAATTCAACACCAATATACCCTCCACCAACAATCACTATTGATTTTGGGAGTTGATTAAGGTCAAAAATCTCATTAGAAGTAAGGCAAAATTCACCGCCTTCTATGGACGTATTTGGTGCAAGTTTTGCCCCTGTTGCAATCAAAATTTTTTCTGCACTTACCCGCTCACCCGTGGCAGAAAGCTCTAATGTGTGATCATCTATAAAAGTAGCACGACTTTCATAAATATGCACATTGTTATTTTCTAATCCCTTACGATACAACCCTTCTAACCTTGATATTTCTTTATTTTTAGCTGCAACCAACTTTTCCCAGCTAAAAATTGGATCCGCATATTCCCACCCAAAACCAACACTTTTCTTAAATTCTTTTACATATTGTGATGCATAAACATAAAGTTTTTTGGGAACGCAACCACGAATAACACAAGTGCCCCCTATACGATATTCCTCTGCTATAGCGACCCGCTTGCCAAGACCTCCAGCAAGCCGTGCTGCACGCACTCCACCAGAACCACTTCCAATAACAAATAAATCAAAGTCAAAAGAGCCCACGAATTATTCCTTCTTATACATCTGCAAGAGTAGGCTAAGATCTTTTATTATCAAATGAAAGTCTTTTTTTCTTTTGAAGAAGCCTTTTTTATAAAGCAGTATTCTAAAAAGACTTATTCTCATTAAAATATTTAAAACGGCGGGAAAACCGCCGCTATAAAAAAAATCAGAAATTGCCCATTGTTGTCATGATATCGATCAAGCTATTTTTTATTTTCTGAAGATTCTGATTTTATAGGCATATTTGTAGGCATAGTAGAATTATTCAAATTAAGTGTTTCAGACATCTCTTTTTTCACATTTTCTACAAGATCCCGCATAAGAGCAGTACGCCATATATCAAATGCTGAATAAGAATCACGTGCAATATTGGGGACTTCTGTCAAAAACTTTTTACCGGTATCAGAATTATAAAATGTTGTTATCGCATCAAGCTCTTTTTGAGTAAAATATTTTGCATATACATGAGCAATCTCTTTTTCTAGATCAGAGCGCCTTTTAATTAAAGCAAGCGCCTGCTTATCAACAATATCAGAAATAGCTGTTGCCAAATTCGGATCATCGCTAATCAGTTCATTTTTGAAATCATGGACCGCATTTGGTAAAAAGCTATCAAATTGATCCGTTGCATGAATAGCTCTGATTGCCTTTCGCGCTGAATCTAAATGTTGATCACTCACACCTTGTGCATAAGCCATGCCAACATTCACAACAAAAATAGCAATTGCACTAAAATATACGACAAAACGCTGAAAAGAAAATATTATTTTCATTTAATGATTACCCCGATCGCTAATTATAATTTTAATTCGTTATTCTACCTAAAATCTTTAAGACCCTTTTTTACTGTGCTAACATATCATCATGTAAATGCCTTTTCTAAAAATCAAACGGTTCTAAAACTTTTATTTGACCATCAGCCATAGCGACAATTGCACGTGAAGCCAACCCCAAAAAAAGGCCATGCTCAACAACACCAGGAATAGCAAGAAGTGCATCCGATAATGGTTTTGGTTGCAAAATGCAGCCCCAAAATGCATCAAGAATAAAATGGCCACCATCTGTTTCAAAAGGATTTTTTCCATTCATTCGCAATGCAATTTTTCCAGAAAGCCCTAAATCATCAGCGACTTTTTCAATGGCTCTGCATGTTGTGTGGATACCAAATGGATTAACTTCAATTGGTAGTGCAAAAGCACCAAGTCTTTTTACCACCTTTGTTTCATCCGCAATGACAAGCATTGCACGAGATGCCGACGCTACAATTTTTTCATACAACAATGCTCCCCCTCCCCCTTTAATGAGCATCATCTCAGGACCAATTTCATCTGCTCCGTCAATATCAAGATCCAGCTCAGGTATTTGTTCTAAAGTGCTAACAGGCACTCCAAACTTATGACAGAGTTGTTCAGAATATTTTGAAGTAGCAACACCAGTCACCCGCAAACCATCCGCAACACGCTCACCTAGAAGATGAATAAATTCATTGACTGTCGAACCAGATCCGATACCAAGCCGCATACCATCTTCAACAAACTCAAGCGCTTTAATAGCTGCCATTTTTTTTAACTGCTGAACATTCATGAATGACTTTGCCTTCTATCCGTATAAGCAGCATTTATCACCCCTATTACCACCGATAATAATGATAATAAAAGATAACCTCTTGACGCAATCTATTTAAATTGACCATCATCTCTTGCTTGAAGAGATGTTACTCGTTATAGAAATATATGATAAGAATAAAATAGAATAATCAACAATTATCTTTTTTATTTCTTTGAGAATATTTGTTAGCATTTTTCTCATTCAATAAGAATTTTTGATTTATTTTGTGCTATCAATAGGATGCACAAAGATGCACATATCAATTTTTTTGAAAAAATTAAAATGATCAGATATAAAAAATCATCTATTTCTAGAAAACTGTAGATTATTATCTCGTTTCAATGACGTTGATAAACTTACGAATTTAAATACCGTAAAATATTATGAGAAAAGTCTTCTGTTATTTTTTGTTTTGTCATTATCCAAATGTGAAGCAAAATATGACTGATTATATGTTTTTATGAATGCTGTCTGTGCATATTCCATGGTCTATGAAACCCTAGCGAAGACCAAATAATATCTCCACCTTTGGTCATCATAACGCTTCCTCGTGATAACAATTGTTGAGGTATAAATACTATTTTTGCCTTCTTGTAACAAGTTGGATTATGCATCACAAATGTCTGAATGAGAATATCTGCCTCTACACATTGATCTGTTTCTCTCTGTAAAACGATCACTTTTAATCCATTATCCAATAAAGATGTACATACATGATAATCACAAATAAATTGTCCGTGTAACGAAGGACCATATTTTGTTGGTTTAATCGTTTCATTCACACGAAATGACTTTTTCCATATGGATGTCGTGAACTTAGAAATATGGTAACGATCAATATATAATTTTTTATCATGAATAACGCCCACGAGGCGCATATTATCTGCTATAATCAGTTGTACAGGTGAATGCAATACACAAATAGAAACACCTGCCAAAATAAACAAACTAAAAAAGAGCCGGATGGGTGTTTTGCAAAAAGTCAGTCCAACCAAGCCTATGCTCAATAAAACTAACGCTGATAACGGCATAAAACCAGGATTCAAATCAGGAGAAATAGCCTTGATAGCATGTGCAATCTTTATTACAAGATCAACTCCAAAACCCATAATTTGAAGAGGAAGCCATTCGAATCCTCCTAACATTGCAAGAACTGCGATTAATCCAAAGGGAATGACAAAAATTGAGATGACAGGCAAAGCAAAGGCATTACTGATAATGCTCAAAGATGCCATATTAGAAAAATGATAAGCAGCATAAATTCCACTTGCACTCCCTGCAACAAAGGAAGAAGCACATGTTGAAAGAATCGATAAGAAAACAAAATTTATCACTCCCCCTCCAACATAAGAGGGAGTTGTTTTTCTTTTACGAAAAAATGATCTTCCACTCCACCAATCAAAAAAAGCGATCAAAGCAGCAGTCGCAGAAAAGGACATTTGAAAGCTAGGACCTAATATTTCATGGGGTGTCATCGCCAGAGTTATCAACCCTGCAATGGAAAAATTACGCATTGTTATAGCAGAGCGATTACACAATATAGCAACCAACATAACAGCAATCATCACAAAACTTCTTTGCGCTGATATTGCTAAGCCCGACAATAACAAATAAAAAGCTGTTATCATAAAAGCAACGATAGCAGCAAATTTTTTACTGGAATAATAGGAAGAAAAAACTGGAAAAAATGCTAAAAAACTACGGATACTCAAAAGAACTATGCCGCTTAACAACGCCATATGTAAACCTGATATTGATAAAATATGAGCTAATCCAGCTGTACGTAATGCTTCATTTGTCTCATTTGAAATACCAGCACGCTGCCCTGTTATGAGGGCAGCTGCAACACTCCCCTTTTCTCCTTCAAGGGCTATACGGATTCTTTGTGTCATCTTCGTGCGTAAATTTTCAATTTTCTGTAGAATGATAGCGAATATTCCATCAGGCTGCGAAACGGATATTTTTCTTGGTTTTCCTAAATAAACGCCTTGTGCTCCAATTCTTTTAAAATAATTATGAAAACTAAAATCGTAGCCTCCTGGACGCACCGGCCCAGAGAATGCACGAATCTTAACTTTTCCATGCAATCCATCACCAATCGCTAAGCCAGATGGCAAATATCTTGCCGATAAACGAACACGATGAAGACTATGGCGTAATACGGGATTTTCTGTATTCAAAATATCCAAAACTAAACGAAATCCTCCTTTGGCACCTGACTCAATAGAAACAATTCTTCCCGTCAATGTAGTGACAATGTCACTGCTTAGCATGGGTGTTGCAATACGCCACGTTTCTATTTTTGCCGCTAAAGCACCCAATATAATACAAAACAGAAACCCCACGGGAATCGATATTTTTCGATAAAAACGTGCTACATAGAATATTCCCAGAAAAATACTGACCAACGCCCCCAATTGTCCCCAACTTGGTTCCCACTCTAAATGAAAATAGAAAATGATTCCTAGGGCAAAAAAGACTAAAATCAGCGAAAAAAGGATACCAAAAGAAACTTCTTTATTAATACAATCTTCTAACCATTTGCGAAAAAAAAATGATTACTTCTTTTAAGAGTGTCAATAAAAAAAGTTTTTGTTGATTATAGCTACTGTTCTTTGCATCATCATACCTAGAAAAAACACTCTGCCCTATCTGACATGGCTTTTTTCTTTCTGTAACAGATTTTTCGGATAAACCCTCTTTACTTTTATAAAACATCAGTCCCCCACTTTAACTCGCAATACGGCTATTGCACGCCCCATCACTTATGCTAACATGACTTTTCTATAAAATTCCATAAGTAATATCTTAGTTTAAAGGAAAATATTCGTGTCTGTTATTACTCGTTTTGCCCCTTCACCCACTGGCTTCCTTCACATTGGTGGTGCTCGTACTGCTCTTTTTAATTGGCTTTATGCAAAACATACCGGTGGAAAAATGCTTTTACGAATTGAAGATACAGACCGAGAGCGTTCAACCGAAGCAGCTGTAAAAGCCATTATAGATGGCTTGCACTGGATGGGTCTTAGTTATGATGGCGCCCCTATTTCGCAATTCGAACGAGCAGAACGTCACCGCCAAATCGCTGAACAGTTGGTCAAGAATGGCAAAGCATATTATTGTTATGCTTCACCTGAGGAGTTAGCTGAAATGCGTGAAAAAGCCCGTTCAGAAGGGCGCCCACCACGTTATGATGGACGTTGGCGTGACCGTGATAGTTCTGAAGCTCCTAAAGGTGTTAAGCCTGTTATTCGCATCAAAGCCCCTCAAGATGGAGAAACGATTGTACATGATCGTGTTCAAGGTGATGTCCGTTTTCCTAATAAAGATCTCGATGACTTCATTATTTTGCGTTCTGATGGTTCGCCTACCTATATGCATGCTGTTGTCGTTGATGATCATGATATGGGCATCACACATATTATACGTGGTGACGATCATCTTACCAACGCAGCCCGACAAACGATTATCTTTAAAGCAATGGGATGGGACATTCCTGTTATGGCCCATATTCCTCTTATCCATGGTGAAAACGGTGCAAAATTATCAAAGCGACATGGTGCGCTCGGTGTTGATGCCTACCGAACAATGGGATATCTTCCTGCTGCTTTGCGCAATTACCTTGTCCGTTTAGGTTGGAGTCATGGTGATGACGAACTGATGTCACTTAAAGATATGATTTCTTGGTTTGATATTGAGGATATTAACAAAGGTGCTGCTCGTTTTGATCTCAAAAAGCTCGATTCTATCAACGGACACTATATGCGTATGAGTAATGATCAAGAACTTTTTGATGCCGCTCTTAATATTCTACCAGAAACCGATAGGGGAGCACAAATTATTGAAAGACTTGATGAAAAACGCCGTGTTCAATTTTTAAAAGCAATCCCGCATTTGAAAGAACGTTCAAAAACACTGTGCGAACTGATTGACAATGCCTCCTTCATTTTTACGCAACGACCTTTACAACTTGATGAAAAAGCTCAAATGCTCTTAGATAAAAATGGACGAACCATTTTAAACGATCTTTATCTTGCTCTGAAAGCGTGCCCCTCTTGGGATACAAAAACTCTAGATGAAACACTTCGCTCTTTTGTCCAAACACAGAATCTCAAATTTGGATCTATCGCCCAACCACTTCGCGCAGCTCTTACAGGATGTGCAACATCACCAGGTGTTTTGGATATTCTTATTTTATTAGGACGCAATGAATCCCTTCATCGCATCAAGGACCAACTTATCACAACAATATGCCCATGATGTGCACTGAGTATATTTCCTCAAATAAGGATCTATACAGATATCTCAACGCGCCCTAAAAGAGTTTTTTATGTTATATCATTGAAATACATTTCTTATTGAGTAATAATGATCAATAAGGAAATATTTTTAGATTGCATGTACTCACTTTTAGAGGCAATCTACCCTTAAATAAGTAAGAAAAGCTTCAGTTATACATCCCCCACTCTGATGAAGCAGAGTCTTAATTTTTAGAAGTGAAGGATCTGAAAGGAATACCGAATGTCTGAGAATAACGCATATATTATTGTGAATGATAAAAAAGTAGAGCTTCCCTTGCGTAAAGGCACGAGTGGACCTGAAGTCATTGAAATTGCTTCTCTCTATAAAAAAACCGATATTTTTACTTATGATCCTGGTTTTACTTCAACAGCTTCTTGTGAATCAAAAATTACTTATATCGATGGTGATAAAGGCATATTGCTTTATCGTGGTTATCCTATTGATCAATTGGCTGAAAAAGGAGACTTTCTCGAAAGTTGTTATCTTTTACTTTATGGTGAACTCCCAACACAGCAAGAAAAAAATGAATTTGATCGATGTATTATGCAGCATACCATGGTCCACGAACAATTTGCACGCTTCTTCCATGGCTTCCGTCGTGATTCTCATCCTATGGCCGTCATGGTTGCCTGCCTTGGCGCTATGTCTGCGTTCTATCACGACTCTATTGATATTACAGATCCTCACCAGAGAATGATTGCTTCTGTTCGTCTTATCTCAAAAGTTCCAACGCTTGCTGCTATGGCCTATAAATACAGTATTGGACAAGCATTTGTTTATCCACGTAATGATCTTAGTTATGCTGCAAATTTCCTCCATATGTGTTTTGCTGTTCCTTGTGAAGAATATAAAACAAACCCTGTGCTTGCTCGGGCGATGGATCAAATATTTACCCTTCATGCAGATCATGAACAAAATGCTTCTACATCTACGGTACGTCTTGCTGGATCCTCAGGTGCTAATCCGTTTGCCTGTATTGCAGCAGGTGTTGCATGCCTTTGGGGACCAGCACATGGTGGTGCCAATGAAGCATGCCTAAAAATGCTACAAGAAATAGGTTCTATTAAAAGAATTCCTGAATTTATTGCACGTGCAAAAGATAAAAATGATCCTTTCCGCCTTATGGGCTTTGGGCACCGTGTCTATAAAAATTATGATCCACGTGCAAAAATCATGCAAAAAACCTGTCATAAAGTTTTAAAAGAACTCAACATTCAAGATGACCCTCTTCTTGATATTGCAATAGAGCTTGAAAGAATTGCCTTAAGTGATGAATATTTTATTGAGAAAAAGCTTTATCCCAATGTTGATTTCTATTCCGGCATTACATTAAAAGCTCTAGGTTTTCCAACTGAAATGTTTACTGTCCTTTTTGCATTGGCGCGCAGTGTCGGGTGGGTGGCACAATGGAAAGAAATGATTGAAGACCCTGCACAAAAAATTGGTCGTCCTCGACAACTCTACACAGGCTATGCTATGCGTGACTATGTTCCTATAGATGAACGTGCAAATTAAAAAAAGAAATCAATAAAGCTTCAATTTACTGAAGCTTTATTGAGAGTAATCAAAAAACATCCTTTAAAAATTTTTATAAAACGTGATTTTAAAACTCTTTCTACAGAGATAACATCATCATAAAAATTTACTAAAAAATTCTAAGTTTTAGCTCTGTAAAGAAATTGAGAATACTCTTCTGCAAATTAGCCAAACATTTAGCAAAAAGAAATTGAAAATTTTACCTTATAATCCTCATTATCTTTAATGGAAATGTATTCCCTATCATTCCCCCATGTTTAAAAGCCTTATTACATATTAAAATCTAGCAATGTCAGAATTTTTCTTTCTATCTTCTTCAGATAAAATTGCAAAAAGCTTACATTAAGTGCTTCTCTAATTAGAATAAAAACACTTTTACATTTTGTCCTGTTAAAAGCTGAAATTTTCTTTGTATTTAAGTTGATAGTTTTTCTTTTAAAGATAAATTATTGATTTTTAAATAAAATTATTAAAAATCACCCTATAACCAATAAGAGGTGACTTTCTTTCCTATATTTTTTATTCCCATACTTTATAAAAAGAAATTATTTTTTTGATAATGATATTCAGCATAATGATAGCAAAATGAACACAGATAAATTTTTTACATTGCTCCAAAAGAGCTTACAGATTATAAAAATTCATGATGGTTTCATATTTGCCAGCTTATCTAATAGGAGAACATAATGAAATTATTAGCAGGAGCTCTTATAATAAGCGCGACACTGTTTACCCTATCGGCCAATTCTCAAACGCTGAAAATTGCAAGCGATGCTTCTTATCCGCCATTTAGTTATATTGACTCAAATAACAAACTGCAAGGGTTTGATATTGATATATCTTATGCGCTTTGTAAAAAAATGAATGTTGAATGTACTATTGTCACACAAGACTTTGAGGGGATGATTCCCGGTCTTCTTGCCAAAAAATATGATGCTATCGTTTCTTCCCTTTCTCCTACAAAAGAGCGCTTACAAAAAATTGATTTTACAGATCCTTACTACAACACAGCACTCGCTGTTATCGTTACCAAAAATTCGGAAATTAAAGAAATCTCAACACAAGCCTTTAGAGGTAAAAACCTTGGTGTACAATCAAATACAACACAAGCTGCATATGCGGAAGATCATTATGCCTCTGAAGGAGTTAATATCAAACTTTATCCTACAGCAACAGAAGTTAATCGTGATCTTTTAAGCCATCGGCTTGATATCATCATCTTTGATAAATTAAAAGCATTAAATTGGCTTGAAAATGAAGGAAAAGACTGCTGTCTCCTCTTGGGAACTCTAGAAGAAACAAATTTTCCTATTGCAATTGCACTCCGTCAAAATAATAATGATCTTAAAAACAGTTTTAATAAAGCAATAGAAGAAATCCGCGCCGATGGAACCTATGAGAAAATTATGAGAAAATATTTTACTTTCGATATCAATTAGATAGTACTATGAATTAAAACTCAATCTGTATATTTAAGGGGTATCTTTAACTCTTTATTGAACATGCAGGTATAATTGGAAATTCGGCATTTTTATAAGAAAATTTACATTTATCAAAATAACTTTTAATTGCTCCTTGAGATCTAAATATTTTGTAGAATCTAATGACAACAATAAGGTTGTACTTTTACCGTATCAAAATCTAATTTTTTTATGTTCAAATTTAATAGCCTTATTTTCAAGAAAAATCCTCAGTTTTTACTCATGAAATGATTCAAATCAATCATTTCGTGAAAATTAAGCTATCATACAAGCAATAAGATATTTATTCTTTTTTTATCAATAATGCCCAACATAATGATCTAAAATAAACATCAATAAATTTTTGAATTGCTCCCAAAAAGCTTACAGATTATAAAAACATAATGATTTCATATTGCCCGCTTATCCAATAGGAGAACATCATGAAACTATTAGCAGGAGCTCTTATAATAAGCGCCGCACTATTCACCCAATTGGCTGATGCGAAAACATTAAAAATTGCGAGTGAAGGCACCTATCCTCCCTTCAGTTATATTGACTCAAATAATAAATTGCAGGGACTTGATATTGATATATCTTATGCACTTTGTAAAAAAATGAATGTTGAGTGTACTATTGTTACACAAGACTTCGAGGGAATGATCCCTGGACTTATTGCACAAAAATATGATGCTATCATTGCTTCCCTCTCTCTCACACAAGAGCGTTTACAAAAAATTGACTTTACAGATCCTTACTACGATACAGCACTGGCTGTTATTGTTACCAAAGCTTCGGGAATTAAAGAAATCTCGACAAAAGACTTTAGAGGTAAAAATCTTGGTGTGCAATCAAATACAACACAAGCTTTCTATGCAGAAGATCATTTTGCCTCTGAAGAGGTGAAAATAAAACTCTATCCTTCCACAATAGAAGTGAATCGTGATCTTTTAAATCATCGACTTGATGTGATCATTGTTGATAAATTACAAGCATTAAATTGGCTTAAAAATGAAGGAAAAGATTGTTGTCTCCTCTTGGGAACTCTAGAAGAAACAAGATTTCCTGTTGCAATTGCAGTCCGTCAAAATAATAATGATCTTAAAAATAAGTTCAATGAAGCTATAAAAGAAATCCGTTTGGATGGAACTTATGAAAAAATTATGAGAAAATATTTTACAAGTGATGTTTATTAAATATCAATATGATATTTTAATGAAACCCGTTGGTTATTGCTAAAAAATATTATCTAACTCTTTCATGAGGAATATAAGAATGATTGAAAATTTAGCATTGCTATCATTTAGCAATGGTGGATGGGGAGCAGTTATACTTTCCAGTGCAGGAATGACTTTGTCATTGGCATTATGTTGTGGACTTCTAGGATTTCCTCTAGGGCTTCTCAATGCAGTGATGATTCGATCCAATATTAAGATGGCCAAAGCTATGGCACGCCTCTTTTCAACGATATTTCGTGGGCTACCAGAGCTTTTAACTTTGTTTTTAGTTTACTACGGATTACAAAGCCTTATTCAAAATTTATTTGACTATTTTAGTTTTGAAATCATGTTCAGTATCAATGCTTTTGTTGCTGGTGTTCTTGCCCTTAGTATGGTTCTTGCAGCTTTTTCTTGTGAAGTTTGGCTTGGAGCATTTAATATTTTTGATAAAGGTCAATATGAAGCAGCTAAAGCTTTAGGACTTTCACGGTCAACCACATTTTTTCGTATTGTCTTCCCTCAGCTCATCCGAAATGCCTTGCCAGGACTTTCTAATAATTGGCTTACTTTACTGAAAGATACATCCCTTGTTTCTACCATCGCGCTTGTTGACCTCATGCGACAAACGAATCTAGCTGTCGCTGCTACCAATAAACCCATGCTATTTTATTTTGTAGCATGCTTACTCTATTTGTTATTTTCAGCGGTTTTTACTGCAATCTTACGCCATTTGGAAACATACACTCAAATAGGCTATAAAAAGGTGCTAAGTCAATGATTCCTGAGTGGCTTTATTTTCTTTTTAATCCTGATCTTTTAAGTCATTATGGACCCAAATTTATTAATGGCTTTATTGTTACTGTTGAACTTGTTTCTATTTCTTGTTCTCTAGGCCTTTTTCTTGGTATGATTATCGCTTTTGCACGTCTATCAGAGAATACATTTTTACAATATTTTGCAAATGCTTATGTCTATTTTTTCCGTGGCTCTCCTTTATTAGCTCAACTCTTTCTTTTTTATTATGGGCTTGGTTCAATGAACAGTTTTTGGCAACAAGTGGGGCTATGGTGGTTTTTTCAAAACGCGTGGTATTGTTGTCTTTTTATTTTTACACTCAATTCTGCTGCCTATCAATCTGAGATCTTTAAAGGAAGTTTTCTATCCGTAACAACTGGACAACGCGAAGCATCAAAAGCTTTAGGTTTAAGCAACTCTGTCACATTTTTTAGAGTTATTCTTCCACAAGCAATGATTGTAGCATTACGCCCCTTAGGAAATGAGTTGATTTTAATGATTAAATCCAGTGCTGTTGCCTCACTTATTACTGTTTATGATTTAATGGGGGTTGCTAAACTCGCTTATTCACGGACTTTCGATTTTCAAGTTTACGTTTGGGCTGCTCTTATCTATCTCTTTATCGTTGAACTCATTCATCGTTTTATTGTTTTTATCGAGCAGCGCCTCACTCGATATTTACGGTAAATAAAATGATCATAAAAAACAGTATCAAATCAAAATGTTGAATTAATCAAGTTCTTCATCAATGAAAGAATAAAATAAGATGAATTTGAAAAATAATAAATCGATCTCTCCCAGTAAAAACCCTGTGATCTCTATCCAAAATCTAAATAAATGGTATGGAAACTTTCAGGTCCTACATGATATCAACTTTAATGTTCAAGCTGGTGAACATATCGTTATTTGTGGACCATCCGGATCAGGAAAATCAACGTTAATTCGTTGTATTAATCAATTAGAACAAGCACAAAAAGGTTCAATCTGTATCCATAACGTTGATATCCATACTGCACCTATACAACAGCAAAAAAATGTTCTTCGTAAGATAGGAATGGTCTTTCAGAACTTTAATTTATTTCCCCACATGAGCGTTATACAAAATTGTATTTTAGCACCTATGACCGTTCAAGGGCTTTCCAAACAACAAGCACAAGAACGGGCAATTCGTTACTTAACGCATGTTGGTATTGAAAAACACTGTGAAAAATATCCTTTACAACTTTCTGGTGGGCAACAACAACGTGTTGCGATTGCCCGTGCACTTTGTATGGAACCCGAAGTCATGCTTTTTGATGAACCAACCTCTGCTCTTGATCCAGAAAGTGTGGGAGAAGTTTTGGAAGTGATGGCTCGATTAGCCGATACAGGGATCACAATGCTTTGTGTTACCCATGAAATGGGCTTCGCACGTAAAGTCTCAGAAAGAATACTCTTTCTAGAAAATGGAAAAATTGTTGAAGATGCAGCCTCTGAAGAATTTTTTACCAATCCTAAAAGCCAACGTGCTTGTAATTTTCTTGCTAAAATTAAATATTAATCATTAAAATATTGCTTTATTTATACAATTTTATTCCTGCTTTTTAAAAGAGTGATAATTGTTTGTGCGCCAACAACCCCCGATGGTACTTCAGTTTTCATTTTCTGTTCTACCATCTCAAAGGAATCAAGTTGTGCCTGTCGCAATAAAGGATTAGCCAAAAGTTGTTCTACCTGTCTTGCTAACATGCCAGGACGGATTAATTCATTCAAATATTCCGAAACAATAGGCTTATCAGCAATAATATTTGGAAGAGCAGCACTCCATAACATCATTTTAGGAAAAATAAATAATTTAGAAAAGAAATCAAGTTTATAGCAAAGAACCATAGGAACTTTTGCTAAGGCTAATTCAAGTGAAACAGTTCCATGTGCAGCAAGAGCAACATTTGCTTGTGCAAAAGCACGCCATTTTTCATCTTCACCAACTACAATTTCTATCTTGCTTTTCCAGCCCTGCACAAAGTCCCGGATTCTATCTACCAAATGAGGTAAGGTTGGTAAAATAATACGTAAATGAGGAATACGTTGTACAAGAATCTCTACTGTTTCTCGAAAAATAGGCATTAAGGAACGAATTTCTGAATTGCGTGATCCTGGCAAAATAACTAATGTAGGCGATAATGTTTGTGTATCGATCAAATTTCTTTGTTCTAATTGGCTTTTTTTTTCTGACTGAACTCTCAAAAGGGGAGGATATGTCAAAAGACGATGTCCAACATAAGTCGTGGCAGGGCCTCCCAAATCTTGCATAATCTTTTCTTCAAAAGGAAAAACCGCTAAAACATGATCAACAAATCCACACATAGCTTTTGCACGCTCTGGCCTCCATGCCCAAACGGTTGGTGCAATATATTTAATGATAGGAATAGAAGGCGCTAAAGCACGTACCTTTTTTGCAATACGATGCGTGAAATCAGGACTATCAATAATAATTAAACAATCAGGTTGTTCTTGTGCAATAAATTTGGATAAATTGCGAATATGTAGCAACAACAATGGTAGTTTTTTCAACACCTCCTTTAAACCTATTAAAGCAATATCATGGGAATCAAAAAAGCTTTTTAAGCCTAATGCCTTTAAATGGCTCCCCCCAACACCAATCAAATGAATATTGCATCCTATCTGTTGTGATAAACAAGAAATTAGATCGGCCCCAAGTAAATCACCAGATTCCTCACCTGAAACCACTGCAATCTTTAAGAAACAATTATTCATGACCAAACTTTTCAAATGTCTCTATAAATAAAGAATATTTGTTGGCTTTTTCTATTGTTGTTTTCACTGATAATATTAGACTTCTATTTGCCTCCACCGCAACACCAGATAAACCACTCTTTGCAATATTCATTATTGTCGCGGGCCCAATTGATGGCAAATCAACGCGATTATCCTGTTGTGGTTTTGCGCATTTTACAAGAATGCCACCTTTAAGGGGAATTTGCCCTCTTTCTCGCATTTCACAAATACGCCACAACATATTATCAGTTCCCTCAGCGCCCTCTAGAGCAACCACCCTTCCTTGGACAACGACAACGGCTTGCCCGATATCTAATTGACCTAAAAGCTTTGCTGCTTCTACTGCTAAAAAAATATCTTTTTTCTCTTTTGGAGTAGCGCGCCGTACTGTTAAATTAAATTCTATGGGAGCTAAAAGATCTGGGACTATTTCGTGAGCACCGATAACACAAAAACCGTGTGCTTCAATAACCCGTATAAAAGCTTTTAATAACGCATCGTCTCCCCTCTTCAAAGCTCCGATTAACTTAGGAAGAGCTAAAAATGTTGTCCAGTCCAGTCGCAATTGTTTAAGAAGTGGACGCTTTTTCACACCACCTGCCAAAACAACATTATATACACCAGCCTCTTTTAAAATTTTAACGAGTCGTGCTAACTCTACAATTGATAGCTCGCAATGCTCATAGCGATAAAGAACAGAATCTGCCTCACCATGCAAAAGCACAAGAAAAGGATTTTCTCCATTCTTCTCAAGAGTCTGCGCAACAGTAATCGGTAGAACACCATTTCCTGCTATAATAGCAGTACGGCCGGAAAGAAAACTTCTGGCTCCCCAAATAGGCATTTTTAATCCTTATGTTCTTTTATTCTAACACCTTCAAATTTTGGTGTGCAATAAAAACGCTTTCCTTCTTCTTTAATAAAATTAACAACTTCAGAAACAGACTGAGAAGAAGAATAGAAAGAAGCAACATCACTGACACGCTCTTTAAATGGTTTGCTATGATCAAAAAGCATAGCAACCGCATGACGGAGTGCATGAATATCTTGACGCTCAAGTCCTGCACGCTTCATGCCAATAATATTGAGTCCAGCAAGTTTTGCCTGCACACCAACAGCTGTTCCATAAGGTATCAGATCACCAACCAGTGCAGATACGCCGCCGATAAATGCATGATGTCCAACACGAACAAATTGATGAACAGCAGCACCACCACCAATAATCACATAATCACCAATAGTAACATGACCAGCAATCATTGCGTTATTGGCAAATGTTACATGATTGCCTACATAACAATCGTGAGCGATATGCGCATAACAAAAAAATTGGCAATTATCACCAACAACTGTCATTCCTACACTCGAATCGGACCCCCTATGCATTGTTACACCTTCACGAATCGTACAATTCTTACCAATAAAAAGAGTTGTAGCCCCTCCTTTATGTTTATTATTTTGCGGATCTGCCCCCAAAACGGCATGAGAAAATACTTTACTCTTGGCTCCTAACGTTGTCTTTCCCATTATTACAACATGACTTGTCAAACTACATTCATCACCAATAACAGCCTCTGAACTAATATGGCAAAATGGTCCAACGCGTACATTCTCACCAAGCTGCGCTCCCTTCTCCACAAGAGCAGTTGGATGGATTTTCGTACCGGACATTTTTAAATCCCCATCAAATATCGTTTATTCTTTTTCAACAATCATCGCAGCAATTTCTGCTTCAGCGACGCGGACATCTTCTACTTTTGCAACACATGAAAAACGTCTCATACCAGATCTTTTTTTCAAAAGCTGAACATGAATCTTGAGCTGATCACCAGGCATAACCGGCTTACGAAATTTCGCATTATCAACCGTCATAAGGTAAACTAAATTTGTTTGCTTATTGCCTAAATTTAAAAGTGCTATTGCTCCTGCCGTTTGTGCCATAGCTTCTAAAATCAAAACTCCAGGCATAACAGGCTTTGAGGGAAAATGTCCCATAAAATGTGGCTCGTTAATCGTTATATTTTTAATACCAATCGCTTCTTGTTCACCATCAATATCAACGATACGATCAATTAATAAAAATGGATAACGGTGCGGTAATATTGATAATAGTTTTTCAATATCGACAGCCTCTAAGTTTTTAGTTTTTTCACTGCTGATCATATCAGCGTTTCTCCTTTTTAACTTTTCCCATACTGCGCAATGCCGCTACTTCACGAAACCATTGTTTAAATGGTCGCGCTGGACTACCTCCCCATTTTTCGCCATCCGGAATGTCATTCATAACACCACTACGAGCAGCAATCTGAACAGATTTACCTATTATGATGTGATCCGCTACTCCCACACTTCCGCCAAGCTGAGACATATCCCCTATAGATGTACTTCCCGCAATGCCACATTGAGCGGCAATAAGACAATAGCGTCCAATTTTGACATTGTGGGCAATTTGTACAAGATTATCAATCTTGCTTCCTTCACCAATAACAGTATCTTGAAATGTTCCACGATCAATTGTCGTGTTCGCACCAACTTCTACACCATCCTCAATAATAACGCGACCAAGCTGTGGAATTTTCTCGATTCCAGAAACGCCCCCAACATAACCAAAACCATCTTGCCCAATGCAAACACCAGGATAAAGCTGAACCTTATCACCTATTATAGAACACTGAACTGTTACCTTAGGAGCAATATAGCAGTCACATCCAATACGGCAATTTTCACCGATAACAGCTGTGGATGAAATAAGAGTTCCTGCACCAATCTCAACATTTTTACCAATAACAGCTCCCGCTTCAATACACACATCATGTGCCAACTTAGCCGTTGGATGAATATGCGCATGCGATGAAATCCCCTTCTGCCCCAACCAAGGCATTGGCTTGACAGAATCTGGAAACAAAATACGACCAATCTGAGCAAAGTCACGCTGTGGTGTGGATGTCACCAAAATTGCCATAGTTTCGGGAACTTTAAAAACAATCTCATTCGTACACAAAACAGCAACAGCAGAACTGTCCAGTAAAGCATCAGAAAACTTCCGATGCTCTACAAAAACAAGCGAACCTTCCACAGCACTCTCAAGTGAAGAAAGAGTATTGATAACTTTATGAGAAAACTCTGGATTAAGAAGCTTTGCACCCGTCAACTCAGCAGCATTTGCAACTGTCAATCGTCGGGACGGCGTAAAAAAAAATGTATCCGCCATCAAAACACTTTCTCTCCCAGCTTAAGCTATTCTCTTCAAGTTTTTCCTTCTTAAAATCGCTCAAATCAGAACTTCGTAGAAATACCAAAGTTCAATTGTTGCAAACGATCACCTTCCTGCTTCGTTATTGGCCAAGCATAATCAAAACGCAAAGGACCAAACGGAGAATCCCACATCAAACTCACACCTGCAGATGAACGCCAAGCACTTTTGGTATTGGTAACAGACGGTTCACCCTTAAAAACGGCTTTATAATTATTGCCATAAAGCGTGGCAATATCCGCAAATAAAGCACCGCGCAACCCAAATCCTTCAGGCACGACAGGGATAGGGAACTGTACTTCAGCAGTCGCATTCATATATGTCGTTCCCCCCAAGAAATAAACCTCACCCTTACTGGAAACCTGACGCGGACCTATTCCATTATATTTGAACCCTCGAATCATATCAGAATTTACTTTAAACATATCGAAAATACGAACACCATCTCGGCCCATTCCGTGGATATAACCACCCCCAAAGGAAAGCAAACCAACGATATCCTTCTGGTCAGAAAGAGTCTTGTACATCATCGCCTTACCCGTGGTCTTCAAGAACTTTGCACTCCCACCAAGCCCTGCATATTCCTGAAGCAGATGCACGTACCACCCATCATGGGGGGATCTCATATCATCAATCGTATTATAGGTGAAACCATAACTAATTGATGAACGTTTCCAAGGGCTGTGTTTTGCAGCTTGAACAATCGCACCAGAATATTTCCCATATAATTCTATTATGTCACTCTCTTTGTCAAAATCATACTCTCCGCCAAAATCATATTCTTCCTGCACATAAGAATAAGCTACATTAGCAGATAATTGATTATTAATAGGTAACGAAAACCGCAGCGATCCACCTGTCTGCCGTACATCATAGGCTTTATCAGCACGATAAGTACTACGAAAAACATCAACACCAGCAGATAAACGATACCCTAAGAAATAAGGATCAACAAATGATAAATTATAATTACGAGATTTTTCTTGCCCCGCACCTAATCCTAAACGAACATATTGACCACGTCCCCCAAGATTACGTTCAGTAACAGAAACTTCAAGTGACATACCAGGACTTGTTCCCCCTGTTGTATACCCTCCAGAAAGAGAAAGATCTCCTGTTGAAGCTTCAACGACATCTATTACCAAAACAACTTGGTCAGATTGATCTGTAGGAACCATTGAAATATTAACGGCTTTGAAGAAACCTAAACTTTCTAGACGACGTTTTGCCCGCTGTAATAAAGTTTGATTGTAAGCATCTCCTTCGTTTAAATCAATCTCACGGCGAATGACGTAATCACGCGTTTTCTCATTGCCACGTATATCAATACGTTGAATATAAGCACGTGTACCCCGTTCAATATTATATAAAATTGAAATTGTATGATTTGCTAAATTACGATTTCCCCGCGGTTCAACTTTAGCAAAAGCATATCCCGAATCAGCAACTTTGTTATTAATAGTTGCAACAGACTGTTCAATATCTTCTGCACTATAAACATTACCTGGCTGGGTTTTAAGCATCCTTTTCACAGATTGAACGTCAATTCCATCAACATCACTTTCAACCTGAATATCGCTAATTTTATAGAGCGCACCCTCATCAAGAACGAAAGAAATTTTATACGTATTGCTTGCTGCATCAAAAGTTGCTTTAGAAGAGACTACACGAAAATCTGCATAACCACGGTTATAATAAAAGCGACGTAAAGCTTCTTCATCAACAGCGAGGCGCTCTTCACTGTAAACATCACCTCCCAACAACTTCGAAAAAATTCCTGAAGTTTTTGTTGAAATCACATCACGCAAACGACGACTTCCAAAGACATTATTTCCCTTAAAAGTGATATCACCAATCTTTGTTTTTTTCCCTTCAACGACATTAAATACCACATTAACCCGCCCTTTTCCAAGGTTAATCGTTTGAACGTTAACAGTGATATTATTACGACCAAGAGTTTTATAAGCCTCACGAATTGTATTTATATCAGCAGAAAGCTTAGCAGAATTAAAAGGCTCATTCGGTTTTA
This sequence comes from Bartonella sp. AP258QHHD, assembly GCF_042196145.1. Lineage (NCBI taxonomy): Bacteria > Pseudomonadati > Pseudomonadota > Alphaproteobacteria > Hyphomicrobiales > Bartonellaceae > Bartonella > Bartonella sp. AP258QHHD. The sequence goes on along the minus strand of NZ_JBHIPR010000079.1, from coordinate 31,782 downwards.
AAGAAATAAACCGCTTAAGATCTGGGTCTTTAAAAGATTTATTTCCTTGAAACAATATTTGATTGACAACCTCATATTCTTTTACGAATACAACCAATTTATCACCCACCGGATTTATTTTAACATCATAAAATAAACCCAATTCGAAAAGGTTCTTCACAGCACTATCAACATCACCACTGGAAACACCTTGCCCAACCTTAATCCCCATATTGTCTCGAATCGCCTGAGAACTTACAAACTTATTCCCACGAACCTCAATAGAGCGGACTACAGACGCTTGTATTTCTCCGACCGCAGCAATTGACATAAAAACCGTTGCTGGGGCAAACATCCCCATCTTTAACACCAATACAGATGCTGCATTTAAAAACTTTGAATTCGTAGTCATTGGCTTTTTTACCTTACTCTCGTTCCTTGGACATGATGCCTTAAAAGCTAACTGCCATAACAACCTTTTTACAGCGAGACTTTTCATTCCTTAATTACTCATTATAATGTACAACGCCACAACATTTTGTAGACATGGTAAACAACCTTCAATTTGTTTTTGCTATTATTACTTAATTTATAAAGCGTTTTCCATAATTTAATTAGCTAAACCAACAAAAATAATCATTAAAAAAGACAAAGATCATAAAAAGGAGAAGAATGGAAAAACCTAAACGAAAAACGATTCCCTGAATTTTAGCAGATATTTTCCTCCCAGTAATGACCTCAATGACATGCAATAAAAGATGCCCACCGTCAAGCGGTAGAATCGGAAAAAGGTTAATAAGCCCAACACTTATTGAAAGAAAAGCTGCCAAATTCAACAAAGAGATAAAACCTGTCTCGCTCACTTTCCAAGCAATTTTAACGGTTTTAGAAGGTCCACTTAGCCGACAACGATCCTCTTTGCCTCCTATTAAACGACTCATAAAAAGAACGGTTTGAGTGGCGATAAACACAGTACGGTCTGACGCTTTTCTTACAGCTGTTACAAAACCATAGCGAATATGTTTTATATAAGTTGGATCTAAACGTGCAGGATTATTTAAATCAACAGGAACACCTACACCTATCATAGCACTTCGTGTTCGATTACCAAATCCATCATCTCGCTCAACGACTTTCGGGGTAATCATCGTTGTAAAGACTCGCCCCATGCGTTCTATTTTAAACTCTATGGGTTCTCTTCCGTGAAAAGCTACATAATTCATCAAATCTTCAAAGCTTTCAACCCGTCGTCCATCCATTTCAACAAAACGATCACCTAATTCCAAACCGGATTGAAGAGCAGGGCTATCTTTTACCAAAGAACCAACAACGGGCTCAATGGCTACACGACCATAGATAAAGAAAAAAAATGTTAGAATAACAACAGTAAAAAGGGCATTGAAGAAAGGACCGGCAAAAACAGTTGCTGCTTTTTTCCAAGCATGCGCACTAGCAAATGAACCATCGACAATCAGAGATGATTGGGATGATTCCGTATCGATTTTTTCCTCATCCCCAACAAATTTTACATAACCTCCTAAGGGGATAAGTGCTAAACGCCACTTCGTGCCATGCTTATCTGTATAACTCGCTATTTCTGGTCCAAATCCAAGCGAAAAAATTAACGCCTTAATACCACACCACCGACCAATGAGATAGTGCCCAAATTCGTGCACAAAAATGATAATCATAATGATGAAAAGAATACTCAAACTTCTTAAAAGAAAATCACCCATAGTGACGATATGATTTAAAAGTTCCAAACTATCTTCTCCCAATTAGATCATACTAAAAAGATTAAAAGGCGCATCCATATCAGACATAAATGAACCAATTAAATAAAGAAGAAAAGCTGCCCCTACCAATCCATCTATACGATCCATAAAACCACCATGTCCAGGCAATAAAGAACTAGAATCTTTAACAGAAAACCGTCTTTTGAGCCATGATTGCCCTAAATCACTCAATTGTGAAACAATTGACAAAACAAGTGTAAGGAGTGGCACAAAAAAACTGGCTAAATTTATATCAAAAAATCCAAAAGCAACCCATATACCACCGAAAACTCCGACAAATGTACCACCAAGTGCTCCTGACCATGTTTTATTAGGAGAAAATTGTGGTGCTAATTTAGGGCCCCCTAATGCACGTCCGATAAAATAACCACCGATATCTGTTCCCCACACTATCGTAAATAAGAAAATAACAACTTGGAACCCCAACATTTCATGATCCCGTAGAAAGCATAAAGCAACAACAGGAAAAGATGCATATAAAAAACCACAAAAAACCCAACCACTCTTTTTTATAGATATAATAGCTAACACTGTAGCTAAAACGATTAAAACACAAAAAATCAATGAAGCAGATACACTCAATACTAAAAAAAAAGCCAAAGATTAAATAAAAGATACTTGCTAATATTTTTTGTAAAATACACCATTTCTCTTTAGTAATACTCATCCACTCATAAAGAACAAAACCGCCAATACACCATACACATAAAAAAAAGAAGTTTCCTCCCAACCATGTTAGATACAACGCAATAATGCCAAAAACAAAAGCTGTCAGAATACGATAAACCAAATTAGACAAAACAACATCCAAACAATAAAAATAGAAAATACAAGCTCTAAAATTAACGCAAGAAAAACTCCCCTACGCAGTATTTTTATCTCATACCTGTATAATTTCTCTTATAATTTATCATAAATAATTCAGTCTACTAAGATAGCGCTTATGAAACTAATAATCAATGAAAACAGCTTCAAAAATCTCCGTCAAAATTATAAAATATTTTTTTAATATTTTCTCAATATAAAATGAAAAAGCAGTTACCTCTGCCCCATACAAATTAACTAATATAGGTTTCGTATAAAAACACTTTTCTATCAACTATTCGTCATTAAAAAATGAATTACGCCACATAACATCTGCTTGATCAATTATACTCACATGTTTTATAATGAGAAATAAGAGAAAGGTTAGACTTGTTTTTTTGCATTATATTCTTTCCTCAACCTTCATCTTAGAATATTTGAATAATTTCTAATAATGCTTTCATTATGCATTTTAACAAAGACGTGCTCAACTAAAAACCCGCACCATGCTGTTAAATAGTGTCTCCCAGCAAAGGGCATGATTTATCACGCAGACTAAAAAATTAAAACATCTGCCCTTTCAAATCAGTCTCTCCCATATCAAAATGATAGAACACCTTCCTGCATCACACCTTGCTACCACAGAGCACACCACTCCCCACAATTATCCCTAGAAACAATTTACAGGCTGGGAGTAAATATCCTTTTTCTAGTGACAAAATCGTCTTAAACGTGCATAATTTCAGATTCTTTTACGGCTAAAATTTTATCAATATCAGCAATAGTTTCATCCGTGAGTTTTTGAACTTTTTCAGACAAACTATGGGCTTCATCTTGTCCAATTTCACCATCTTTTTCTAACTTTTTCAAATTGTCCAGACCATCCCGACGAACATGACGTGTAGCAACACGCGCTTGCTCTGCATAGTGATGCGCAATTTTTACAAGTTCTTTACGGCGCTCTTCATTCAATTCAGGCAAAGGAATACGTAGATTCGTACCATCAGTTATGGGATTTAAACCAAGACCAGAATCGCGAATAGCGCGCTCTACAGCTCCGACCATCGTTTTATCCCATACAGAAACAGAAAGCATCCGAGGTTCGGGAACAGAAATATTAGCAACCTGATTTATATGCACAACAGAACCATAAGATTCAACGGTCAACGGTTCTAATAAACTGGCCGATGCACGTCCAGTCCGCAAACCACCTAATTCATGTTTAAAAGCCGTAATGGCACCATCCATGCGACGTTTCAGATCATCCATAATTGATGTAACATTCATATTTCTGTCTCCTTCAATTGTCCTTTGAAGCTTACCCTTATTCCGATACTATTGTAAAGCGTCCTGTTCCATTCAAGACCTTAGCCAAACCGCCTTTTTCATGAATGGAATACACAATAATCGGTACATTGTTCTCACGTGCTAAAGTGACCGCCGTTGAATCCATAACAGATAATCCCCATTGCAAAACTTCAACATGTGTTAATTGGTCAAAACGCTTAGCCGTAGGGTCTATTTTTGGATCTGCTGAATAAATACCATCAACTTGTGTTCCTTTAAGAAGGACATCCGCACCAATTTCTGCTGCACGTAAAGTAGCAGCAGAATCAGTGGTAAAAAATGGATTTCCTGTACCACCTGCAAAAATAACAACTTTTCCCTGATTCATATAAGCTATTGCTTTACGTTGCGAGAAGCTTTCACAAATTTGTGGCATAGCAATCGCAGAGAGTACAACAGTTTCAACCCCTAATTTTGTCAAAGATGTTCGCAATGCTAAAGAGTTAATAGCAGTTGCAAGCATTCCCATATGATCACCTGTCACTCGGTCCCCACCATGCGAAGCAACAGCAACGCCACGAAAAATATTTCCCCCACCGATAACAACCGCAACTTCTATCCCCATTGTGCGCACTTCTGCAATATCAGCGGCAATACGGTCTACAACAGAAACATCAATGCCAAAATTCTGCCCTCCCATAAGAGCTTCACCAGAAGCCTTTAAAAGAATACGTTTATACGGAAGTGCTAATGCCATTCATAATCTCCCCAAAAGCACATTTATTTTCGCTTTTGACACCACGAAGGGCACCACTTTTTTCACGTGACGCCCTCTCAACAATTACATTGTTCCCCTCAGAGATTCTACAACCAACGATATGACTTTAAATCTCTGTTCAAGAGTTTGCAATAACTAGCCTTTTACAGCAGCAGCAACCTCTGCAGCAAAATCAGACTCCTCTTTTTCCACACCTTCACCTAATGCAAAACGAATAAAGCCTGTAATTTTTGCTGGAGCACCAATTGATTTCTCAGCATCCTTTAAAGCGGCCTCAACAGTTATATCAGGATTCATAACAAAAGCTTGAGAAAGCAAAACAACCTCTTCAAAAAACTTACGCATACGTCCTTCTACCATTTTTTCAATGATATTTTCAGGTTTTCCAGACTGACGCGCTTGATCTGAAAAAATTGCTTTTTCTCGCTCAACAGCAGCAGCATCAACATCTTGTGCTGTAAGTGCTAATGGATTGGTTGCCGCAATATGCATCGCGACCTGCCGACCAAAAGCAAGAGCAGCCTCTTTATTTCCTGTTGTTTCAATCGCAACCAAAACACCAAGTTTTCCAAGCCCATCAGCCACACTATTGTGTATATAAGTCGCAACAACACCATTCTCAACAGACAATTTAGCGGAACGACGAAATGTCATATTTTCGCCAATTGTACCAATTGCATCTTTAATCGTAAGCTCTACAGTCTTCTCAGAACCTGGATAAAGAGAAACAGAAACAGATTCAACATCCCCTAGCGTATCTAAGGCAGCAGTTGCTACTTTACGCACGATGTCTTGGAATCCATCATTGCGCGCAACAAAATCTGTTTCAGAATTAATCTCAACCAAAACTGCATGTGAATCTTTTGATACGACTCCGATTAATCCCTCAGCTGCTGTACGACCAGCCTTTTTATCTGCTTTAGCTATTCCTTTTTTACGAAGCCAATCAACAGCAGCTTCCATATCACCATTGGTCTCTGCTAGGGCGGCTTTACAGTCCATCATACCAGCGCCAGATAGTTCTCGAAGTTCTTTTACTTGTGCAGCAGTAATGCTCATATTTGCCTCTTTATTTTATAACAGTGAAAGCGTGCAAAATCCCTCTGCACGCCTATAACTTCTTCTTTAGACAATAAAAGTACCTTAATTAGGCATTTTATATTATTCAGAAACTTCTGAAACTGCATTTTCTTCCAAAATAGGCTCCACAGGTGCATCAACTTGAGCTCCTAAATCGACACCCATTGCTCCTTGCTGGCGTGCAATACCATCAAGAGCAGCACGGGCAAAAAGATCGCAATAAAGAGAAATTGCACGTGAAGCATCATCATTACCTGGTATTGGATGTGTTACGTCATCGGGATCACAATTGGTATCAATAATAGCAATCACTGGAATACCTAAACGCTTTGCTTCTTGGAGTGCAATATTTTCTTTATTCGTATCGATAACAAAGATAAGATCTGGAACAGAACCCATATCTTTAATACCACCAAGCGCACGATTAAGCTTTTCACGATCACGTTCAAGATTTAAACGTTCCTTTTTAGTAAAGCCTTGCGCTTCAGCAGCAAGAATTTTGTCAAGCTTCCGCAAACGATGGATCGAATTGGAAATCGTTTTCCAGTTTGTGAGCATGCCGCCAAGCCAACGTGCATTAACGTAATACTGAGCGGAACGATTCGCCGCATCTGCGATAATGTCAGATGCTTGCCGTTTCGTACCAACAAAGAGAATACGACCACCACGCGCTACAGTATCTGAAACAAGTTTAAGTGCTTGGTGTAAAAGTGGAACGGTCTGAGCAAGGTCAATAATATGGATATTATTACGCTGGCCATAAATATAGGGAGTCATTTTGGGATTCCAGCGATGAGTCTGGTGACCAAAATGCACACCGGCTTCTAAAAGCTGGTGCATAGTAAAATCGGGTAGTGCCATAAATCTTATCCTTTCCGGTTCAACCTCCGCGGAAAAAGCAGGAAGACCTGCTACCGGCGGATGCTTGCTAGAAGTTTCTCACAGATCATTTGCAAACACCCAGACTCCGCGTGTGGAATAGCGCAAACATACTAATATTTGATTCTTTTTCAAGTTATTTTCTTTAATCATTTAATATTTGCATTTTCGCATTGATTAAGATCTTTTCCAAGTTCCAAGAATTCGAGACTGTTCAATTTTGCACGCACTGAAAAAGTTCCATAATCTATATGAAGATCACGCATGACACCATTCTCATGTAAGAGAAAACTGCTACGATAAACCGGCAAACCATCTTTATTTTCTCCATCATCAAAATAAGAAATTGTAACAGGCCAATATTCTTCTTCATCCAATTTTCTTACTTTTTCCGTTTCGCTATCAGATAAAAGCGTCTTCTTTTCCCCTATGACGATACTTTCTTTTATAACTTTATCTGCTTTATTTGTCCCATCAAATACAGTAACATTGTAAAAATGATCTCCTGCTTTTGCATGGCGGATAATATTTTTTAGTTGCATCATTGGAAATTCAGCCATTGCAAGCTTATACTCTTTTTCCTTTGGCTTTTTTAAGGTAACTGTGATACCATCTTGCGTACGCTCCGCAACCCCCTCGGCACGATGCACAACCTCTTCTCCCTCTTGATCTGTAATATTAAAACGAAATGTACGGCTGTCTCCTGTTTCATAACTCGTCGTCTGTTGATCCGTCAAACGTACTGGCATATCTTCAATGTGAACACGGCTAATGAAACGAAAACGTGTGCTATAGCCTTGGCATGCCGAACCAGTAAGCTCGTAAACCATTCGTCCTGACATCGCAGAAATTGTCATTTCATGAGAAACACTATCGAGATGAAAATCATAAATTGCTCGATGAGGCACAATAAAAATGCGCTCTTCAGCTCTCGCAGTACATAAAAAAACAATATATAAAATTATTATAAATAATGATCTAATCATTCCCAACTTCCGAACTTTATCCCCGTTGCATAACATCATACAATAAGGCAAAAAAGGTTAATTTCTCAATTAACCACACATTTTCTTAAATCAAAAAATAGATTATGCAATGAATATATTATAGAGCAGCTATGGAGTTAAAATTATGACCAATATGATTGAAAAAAACTTAGAAAAATTCGGAATCACTCTTCCTGAAGTAATCTCCCCCCTTGCCAATTACATCACCACTTCACAAAGTGGCAATCAACTCTTTATTTCTGGACAACTCCCTCTTATTAATGGAAAACCAATAGCCATCGGTAAAGTTGGTGCAACTGTGAATACCGAACAAGCCCAAAAAGCATCTGAAGCTTGCGCTCTCAATATTCTCGCGCAACTCAAGGCAACTCTGGGTGACTTAAATAAAATAAAACGTGTGGTCAAAATTACTGTTTTTGTGGCTGTAGATTCTCATTTTACCGATATTCCTTTTGTTGCCAATGGAGCTTCTAATTTATTCGTCAATATCCTTGGTGAAATTGGAAAACACGCCCGTTCTGCTATTGGTGTTGCCTCTCTTCCTATGGATGTTCCTGTAGAAGTTGAAGCCATCATAGAAATCTAAACCTTCATTAAGACAGTGCATTATCCTAAATATAACTGAAGTCAAAATACTTCTTTGTCTTACACTCTGATAAACCTTGCATTTTTTCGTTTTTAAATTAGAATCTTAAACTTACGATAAAAGGAAATATTTGTATGAAACAAGCTTATGACAATAACAATATTTTTGCTAAATTGATTCGCAATGAAATCCCTTCTGTTCGGGTCTACGAAGATGATGATGTTATTGGATTTATGGATATCATGCCACAGGCACCAGGTCATACGCTGGTCATTCCTAAAAAAGGCTCTAGAAACTTACTTGATGCAGATCCTGAAACATTATTTCCTGTTATTAAAGCTGTTCAAAAAATTGCAAATGCTGTCAAAAAAGCCTTTCAAGCAGATGGCATAACTGTCATGCAATTTAATGAAGCAGCTAGTCAACAAACCGTCTATCACCTTCATTTTCATATTATACCACGTATGGAGGGAATAGAGCTTACCCCTCATAATGATATGGTAACGCCTCCAGAAATACTTGAAGAGAATGCAAAAAAAATTCGTGCAGCTTTATAACACACTCTTAAGTTGTTGTGCTTTTTTTTCCTACACGTTTTTTTGTAAAGTTTTCCATTTTACTTTTCTTTGAACTTACAGATATATCGGAAGATGAAATTTCTAACTGTAAGCTTTCTTTTTTACCATTTGATTTTTGTGTCAATACGCGAACGGTACCACCATTGCGTAACTTTCCAAATAAAATTTCATCAGCTAATGGCTTTTTAATATATTCTTGTATAACACGCCCTAATGGGCGTGCTCCCATCTGAGAATCATATCCTTTATTAGAAAGCCATAAAGTTGCAGAAGGGCTTAATTCAAAACAAATTCCCCGATCAGCTAATTGTGCTTCAAGCTGAAAAATAAATTTTTGCACTATCTGATTGATGATTAAATGAGATAAAGGTGCAAACGGAATAATTGCATCTAACCGATTACGAAATTCTGGTGTAAATAACCGATTGATTGCTTCTATATCCTCACCATCACGATGTACTTTCCCAAATCCAATAGCTGATTTTGCCATATCTGAAGCACCAGCATTGGTTGTCATAATCAAAATAACATTGCGGAAATCAATTTTCTTACCATTATGGTCTGTTAATCTACCATAATCCATTACCTGCAATAAAATATTAAATAACTCTGGATGCGCTTTCTCAATCTCATCTAGCAATAGAACTGCGTGAGGTTTCTGATCAACGGCATCTGTAAGGAGACCTCCTTGATCAAACCCTATATAACCTGGAGGTGCTCCGATTAAACGTGCTACCGTATGCCGTTCCATATATTCTGACATATCAAAACGCAATAATTCAATGCCTAAAGATGATGCAAGCTGTTTTGCAACTTCAGTTTTTCCTACACCTGTTGGTCCTGAAAATAAATAACTTCCTATTGGTTTATCCGGTTCGCGTAAACCTGCTCGCGCCAATTTTATGGATGAAACTAAGACGGAAATTGCCTGATCTTGACCATAAACAACATGTTTGAGTTCTCTTTCAAGCTTACTCAGTATCTTCTGATCATTCCGGGAAACTGTTTTTGATGGAATTCTTGCAATTGTAGCAACAGTCGCTTCAATTTCTTTAACACCTATACTCTTCTTGCGTTGTTTTTGTGGCAAAAGCTTTTGCGCTGCGCCACTTTCATCAATAATATCAATTGCTTTGTCAGGTAACCTACGGTCAATTATATAACGTGAAGATAATTCTACAGATGCCTTCATCGCCTGATCTGTGTATTTAATCTGATGAAAATCTTCAAAGTAAGGCTTCATCCCCTGCAAAATCTTAATCGCATCTGTAACAGAAGGTTCATTAATATCAATCTTCTGAAAACGACGCTCTAAAGCACGATCTTGTTCAAAGAATTTGCGATATTCTCTGTAAGTCGTCGAACCAATACATCGCATAGTTCCAGAAGATAACACAGGTTTCAAAAGATTTGCTGCATCCATATTTCCCCCTAATGTCGCTCCTGCTCCAATTAAGGTATGAATTTCATCAATAAATAAAATAGCATCTGGATACAGCTCAAACTCTTTAATAACTTGTTTTAAGCGTTCTTCAAAATCACCGCGATAACGTGTACCTGCAACAAGTCCCCCCATATCAAGAGAAAATATTGTTGCATTTGATAAAACTTCAGGCACTTGCCCATCAACAATACGCTTTGCCAACCCCTCAATTATAGCTGTTTTCCCTACTCCAGGATCACCAACCAAAAGCGGATTGTTTTTTGACCTTCGACATAAAATCTGTATCATGCGTGAAATTTCTATTTCACGGCCAATTAATAAATCAATTTTTCCATTACGTGCTTTACAATTGAGATCAACACAATAATTCGTTAAAGCACTTGTTCCTCTTTCACCATTATCCGAAATCTGCTGATCTAATTGCTCTTCAAGTCCTTCAAGTAACATGGATAACCCATCATCACGCGTGACACCCTGTGAAATAAAACGTACAGCATCGTAGCGTGTCATTCCCATCTCTTGAAGAAAATATGCTGCATGGCTTTCACGTTCAGAAAAAATTGCAACAAGAACATTTGCCCCCGATACTTCATCTTTTCCAGCTGATTGTGCATGAATCACCGCACGTTGGATAACACGCTGGAAAAAAGCTGTAGGCTTTGTATCCTCATCAGCTCTAATCTGTTCATCTAACTCTGAGCGAAGATAATTGGTTAAGCGCTCTCGCAATTCCTCCACATCTACTTGGCAAGCCTGAATAACGGAATTTGCATCGGCATCATCTAACAGCGCAAGTAGAAGATGCTCTAGTGTTGCATATTCATGCCGTGCTTGAGTAGCAATTGTTAATGCACGATGCAAAACCTCTTCAAGACTAGGTGTAAAAGATGGCATAGCTCCTCACTTCCATTCCATTACACATTGTAACGGATGTTCATTTTGACGCGCACATTCCCTCACTTGTAATATTTTCATTTCAGCGACTTCATAAGTGTAAGTCCCACATTCTCCTATCCCATTGTGATGAACATTTAACATTATCCGCGTTGCCTCTTCGAAACTTTTTTTAAAAAAGTTCTTCAAAACGAAAACAACAAAATCCATAGGTGTGTAATCATCATTAAGCAAAAAAACTCGACATAATTTAGGTTTTTCGAGTTTTTCTCTAGCCTTAGGCATTATAACCGCACCATGCCTACCTTCATCCCAATTCTTGCCCTTTTCATTATGCATAATATGAGCTATAGAGTTTATTATGAGCATCTGTCCCATTATCGTTTTCCATGCAGCACATTTTTATTAATTTTAAATTCTTTCATAACTATTGCAATACCTGTTTGTATTAGAAAAAAATTTCCCTCTATGGTTAGACTTCAATCACTCACTCATAAAATAACTTCTGTAAACAAATTAGTAATACCATTCGTCTAAACTGCATCAATAAATTACAGAAAAGGAAGCTTTATAGAAGTTTTTTAGGATAAATGGAGAAATAGGATACTGCAAGTGTATATTAATTATCAAAAAATTATGCGCTACTGTAAAACAATAGCAATTTCTTTTGTTATGTTAGCTTTTTCTTACTGTTGGGCATCCGCCACACCTCAAGGCGCCTATCCTGATAAGTATGCGGCTATTGTTATAGATGCTACTACGGGAAAAACTTTATTTCAAGCCAATGCAACACTGAAACGTTATCCTGCTTCTTTAACAAAAATGATGACATTGTACTTACTCTTTGAAGCTATGCAGATGCGTCGTGTGACACCAAATACACCAATTCCTGTTTCACATTATGCAGCAATGCGTCCACCGACAAAAATTGGATTTAAAGCAGGCCAAACAATTTCTGCAGAATCAGCAGCTAAAGCACTCATTACAAGATCCGCAAATGATGTTGCTGCTGCCATTGCAGAATATCTTGGAGGTAGTGAAAAAAAATTCGCTCAAATGATGACAGTAAAAGCTCGTAAACTTGGCATGAAACATACACATTTTGCAAATGCTTCAGGACTTCCGGATGTGCACAATTATTCTACAGCACGAGATATAGCGACTTTGTCATTAGCTTTACGTAAACATTTTCCCAAACAATATAAATTGTTCAAAACAAAAAGTTTTAATTTCCGTGGACATAAAATTAACAGCCACAATAAACTTGTTAAAATAATGAAAGGTGTCGATGGAATTAAAACAGGCTACACACAAATGTCAGGTTCTAATTTAGCAACTTCGATGCGTCTTGAGGGGCGCTCTATTGTCGCTGTTGTTATGGGAGGTAAATCATCTACTGCACGTGACGAGCATATGGCTAGCTTATTGAATCAATATTTGCCCAAAGCAAGCCAAATGAAAAGTGGTGAACGTTTAATAGCTTCTGTACGCTATCACTTACCCACTGGGGCCAATACTCCTATACCGACCATTAAAGCTGATTCAAGTAATTTTGACGATGAAATTTCGACTATGTTGACAGCATTTGCAGAACAACCTAAAAACTCCAATATCGCAATAACGGCTGTCAATAAGGTAATTATACCAATACCGAATCCTCAAAAAACTATACCGGCTGAGACTCATAAAATTGTAACAGTCTCTTTGTCCGAAAATGCCGGATGGGCTATCCAAATTGGTTCTCTTCCTAGTGAAGAACAAGCAAAAACTCTACTTTTAAAAGCAAAAAATATAGCTTTTTCTACTTTAAAGCACGCATCTTCACACATGCAACTGTTTGAAAAAAATGGGCGGCGTTATTACCGAGCGCGCTTTACAGGGTTTCAATCAAAAAAAGCTGCATTTGACGCTTGCTCTACATTAAAGAAAGCAAATTTTAACTGCTATACTGTAGCCTACTAAAAATTTTTGAATTCTGCGTTAAGGATAGTATTATGACAGATAATGCTTTTGCTTCATTCCATAAAAAAGAAATTTTATTGAAGCAATCATCCCTCCTTTCATTGCGTCCTCTTCACGATGCTGCCGCAAAACTTACTGGTTTAAAATATAATTCTACTGCATTAGATACACAGTCTCTTGTTAACCTTCTCATTTGCCAAACAATGCGCAACCGTCGTCTCATAATGCCTCCTGTACGCATTCATTTACGCGTTGCGAGCCAAACTGGTAATGTGCCTATTAAAATCCGTTTAGGAGCAACAAATATTTAATTCTACAGACCCTCTCTAAAAAATTATTTTATTATTAACCATTATCTACAACCTTAGAAAACCTTTTGATAAACATACTTTTTTCTTAAATTGTTGAATTTTCTGACAGCTTTTCCAACTATCCAATATCTCCAAGCTTTCAATAAAACATTGTTAAGGACATAAAAATACCCAATATTTTTCCACTTTTGGATTTAATATAAAAAATTATCCTTGATATCTTTCTGGAAAAAATGAATAGCTTCATTAGATGAAAGCTTATCATTTGGTGGGATTATTGTAAAAGTTCAATAAAGAAAATCCCTCTTAATAACGCTCCCTATACAACATAAACGCTGTAAAAAAAAACAATCTCACTTCTCTTACTTGTATTTATGTCAACAGGCACAGAAAATTGGAAAATACAAATACTATCGATGAAAAAACGTAAATAAATTATCAGATTAAATATTATGATAACGATTCCCATAAGATTTTAATTTATAATTATAATTTATTTTTTGCATATTGAACAAGAGATTTTCGTAAAATACTCTTATTTTACTTCTTATATTGAATCAGTCAAAATCGCTCGCTTGCTCATCACGAGCAAAATTGACATATAAACCATTTACAAAAGGAATCAAAGTATCCCTTATGAATCATTTCAAGTACTAGGATCTTTTGTAATATTGAACGTTGAAAAAAAGGATGATATTGCTGGTTTTCTCCCTTTATAAATAAAGATGCTAATACTCTATAGATTTTATACCATTCATGGAAAACTTACATTATATTATTCATATGCAAGATACTGATTTATAAAGATAATTAATTATTTTGTATGTTAGATGAGAATCTCGAATATCGTAAGATTCTCTCATTTAAAATCTGTTTATGTTGAATCAATCAAAACCGTCTCTTGCATGTTATGAGCGAGATTAGTGTGTAGCGTGAAACTGTACCAAAAAGACTAAAAATGCCTATAATGAACCGTTTCAAATGCCAAGTGCTTTAGTCCCCCTGTACAGAGGGGGGTTCTGGCAAAGTGTGTAACCATGCCAGCGTACTTCTTTTTATTAAGCATAAAGATGGAGACAGCTCAATGGATTTACCGTTATATCATTCACAGGTGCCATCGCGAAATGAGCTTGGGGGCACCTGAGAGATATTTTTTTAAAACGAACTCACGAACGCGTAACACGATAATGTTCTATCGTGTGCATTCTATTCTCATGAGAATTTTTATAAATATTTCTTAATGTATACGTTATTATTTATTTTAATTTTTTTGTCGGTACAAAATTTATAAATAAAAAAGATATTTCCAATATATCTCTTAATTATTGTAAATTAGTGTTTTTTTTCAAGGCATTTTTTACCATACTAGGTAGAAAAAAAACTTCACTTTTAAAAAATTAAAACCTTTAAAATTCTACTTTCTTCATCATAATTATTCAGACTTAAAACAAATTTTCCTTGGATACTCAGGCATAATCTTCCATTACTTAAAAGATATATGGCTATGGAAACTTTTTAAAGCCATAAAACCCAGCTAAAAATAATGGCAGATTGATCACTAATTTTACTTTACGCTTTCTTATTTTTTCCAAATTAAACTTTTTTCCTATTTTAGAGACAAATCAAACAGATGTAGAACACTCTCGCCTCCAAGCTTGCATGAAAAAGCTATTATTCGTTAAGAAAACACTGAATCATCTCAGATTTATTTCAAACTACTACTGCATTAAAGCGGAATTTTGATTTATAAGGAACAAAAAACATAAGCTTTATTAGGAAATACGATCTCTCTCCAAAAAGTCCAGTTATGGATTGAAAAATGTTCCAGCTCTTAACAAGATATCGCATTGACTGCAAGACCACCTTTACTTGTCTCTTTATAGCGTTCACTCATATCATGACCAGTCTGGCGCATTGTTTCTATACAAGCATCAAGAGAAACAAAATGATCTCCATTACCATATAATGCAAGAGAAGAAGCCGTTACCGCCTTAACAGCTCCCATTGCATTACGCTCAATACAAGGCACTTGTACAAGACCTGCAACAGGATCACATGTCATTCCCAAGTGATGTTCAAGCGCAATTTCTGCCGCATTTTCAATTTGAGCTGGTGTTCCACCTAACGCTGCGGTCAACCCTGCTGCGGCCATTGAAGATGCCGTTCCAACTTCACCTTGACACCCAACTTCTGCACCAGAAATAGAGGCATTATGTTTGATAACACCGCCTATAGCTGCTGCCGTTAATAGAAAATTATGTATTCCCTCTCGATCTGAATCATCATTAAACTGAAGATAATAACGCAAAACGGCTGGGACGACACCGGCTGCTCCATTTGTTGGTGCTGTAACAACACGACCACCCGCTGCATTTTCCTCATTGACTGCTATAGCATATACCGAAAGCCAATCATTTGCCCAAAGTGGATAATTGTAATTTTTCTTTTGTTTTTCCAAAAGCGTTTCATGCAGCTTTTTAGCGCGCCTTAAAACACGCAATCCACCAGGCAACTCACCTTCTTGTGAAAGACCTCTATCAATGCAATTTGTCATCGCTGAAAAAATTTCATCAAGCCCTACATCAAGAGAAGAACGCTCTATCTTTGTTTCTTCATTTAAGCGCTTCATTTCAGCAATTGAAAGCCCTGATTTTTCTGCCATTGATAACATTGTACAAGCAGAATCGAATGGATATGGTACCTCAAATGCTTCTGGTTGTATATTATCATTCATATGGCTTAATTCATCCTCAGTCACAACAAAGCCACCACCGATAGAATAATAAATCTGCCGCAACAGAACATTCCCATCAGTATCAAGTCCTTCAAAGGCTAGTCCATTTGTATGTCCAGGGAGGATTTGCTTTCGTTCAAAAATAAGATCACGTTGCACATCAAACTGATAAGCGGGATGACCTTCTGGTTGCACTTTTTTTCACGTATAACTTTTTCTAACAAAAACCCCATGCTATCAGGATCAACAGTAGAAGCTTTTTCTCCTAAAAGTCCTAATATGATAGCTCTATCTGTTGCATGACCAATACCCGTGAAAGCTAAAGAACCATAAAGATAAACACGTATACGAGAAACTTGAACATCAGACGACTGAGAAAAATCTCCTATCTTTTGCAAAAACATATTAGCAGCAGTCATTGGTCCCATCGTATGTGAGCTAGAAGGACCAATCCCAATTTTAAAAAGTTCAAAAACAGATAGAAACACGTATCACCTTAAACTATAGTACAGCTTGAGCATATATGCTTTTTCATAACGTTTCTTCCGTTTAAAATCAAATTGCGAGATAAACTAAAAAAATGACAACAATAAACACGAATGTCGCTCGTCTTGCTACCACCCAACACTTTCTTTCTATAGTGTTTTCCATTAGCCAACCTTTAAAACGGACAATGCCCCTAGAGTCACCACTCCCAATGTTCCAAACGTAGTAAAATAAGTGTTAATATGCAATATTAAAATTCAATAAGGATGAGAAATCTTATCGGAAATATTTTTCATAATGCACTAAGTTCTTCAAAACATATGCTTAATTGTATAAAATATTTTATGGGTATGTTTCAATGAAACGTACAAATTTTTCTAACGATTCTCGTTCTGTCTCAAAATTGTTTTCTGGAGCACTCATATCGCGATAACCAAGTGCCATACCACAGATAATATGGCGATCAGAAGGAATAGATAAAAGCGTACGAATCTGTTTATGATAATCAGCAAAAGCAGCTTGAGGACAGGTATCTAATCCAAATCCACGTGCAGCTAACATAATGGTCTGCATAAACATACCCAAATCAAGCCAACTCCCCATTTCCATGTCGTGATCCATTGTAAATAAGAGTCCTACAGGTGCATCAAAAAATAAAAAATTTCGCGCCTTTTGATGAAGTATTTTTTCTTCATCACCTTTTTGAATTCCAAGACTCTGATAAAGATCCAAACCAACTTTTCGACGCCTTGAAATATAAGGCTCACGCCACTGACGTGGATAATAACTATATTCACGCTCTCCTTTTACACCTGAAAGCACAAGTTGTGAAAGCTCTTGCCCTACTTTCTGTAATACACTTCCTGTAAGCACAATTACTTGCCATGGCTGAATATTTGTTCCAGATGGTGCACGTGCTGCAAGTTTTAAGATTTCTTTGATTGTTTCCAAACTAACTGGCTGATCAGTAAAAGCGCGAATTGACTTTCGTGACAATATAGATTGAAAAACACTCATAGGAGAAACTGTCATTGTTTTTACTTTCTTTATGAAAAATAGTTTTTTCTTATCAAGAATAATATACTGCGAAAATACCTTTGCAGCTTTTTCAAACACTCTATTTCTTTAAATGACTTACACATTTCACGCAGTGGTAAATATTCCCCTTAGAGACGGTATAATCTATCTCTTTTAAGAGAAAGAAATTAGTCTAAAAGAAGACAAAATAAATTTATAATCAATGACTACCCCCCAACTCCGCTAAGCTCTCAAAAAAACTCTCTTCAATTCGTTCTAAATCCTGTAGAAGATCATCAACATCATGCTGCATCTGCTTTAAATCAGTTCGTTTTTTATGAATTCCTGCAATTAATTTCTTAAGCTTTTTCTCATCATCAGGTGGTTTTCCAACCATTGTCAACATATCAGATATTTCAGACAACAAAAATTTTACTCTGTTAGCATACAGGATTTGTTTTAACTTATGACGATCCGTTTATGTATAAATCCGTGTACTTCCACACCGAAAAGGGATAAGAAGTCCCTCTTCTTCATAGCAAAGTTCGAGCTATTATTGAAAACTCACGTGTTAATTTTCCAATTGAATAATATTCGTACATTTTATTATTCTGTCTGCATAGATCACATTGTTATAAGAAATATGTCTATTTTTTATATAACTTAATAAGCACCCCAATCTCTACTTTCCTGCATTCTAATTTATAAGAAAATACATTCTTATCGTACAAGCATTGTATAATAGAGAATCAATTATTTTTTAGATTCCAGAAAAGACTATTGATTTTTCATTATAAGTCTTTTTAAAGCTTTGTAGAAGATATCAATCAAAAAATTTCCTCAAATTCAAAATCAATCATTATTTGATTTGTAGATAATCAACTCTTTTCCTTGAATATGATTTTTGAGTTTCACATATTTGGGAAAAAACTTTCTATACTGCTTTTAGAAATTAAGAAACTTTAAAATAAAGTAACAAAAAAGATAAGCATCATTACAAAACAATAAGCTACTAAAGATGTTTAAAATAACTATCGCCTTATAATTTTTGATATTTTTCAAGAAAATATACAACTTCTGTATTTCGAAATAAAAAAACGTCTGAACGTTCTATTCAGACGTTTTTTATTATGTGATGTTGTATTTAAATTATTCAGCAACGGCCCCAGTTGTCATATTTGTCAACATAGCCTTAGCCACTTCGTTATTACTAGACTTACGCTGCTCATCTACAATCAAATCATCACGAACTGCAGCAATACGACGGATTTGAGAAATTGTACCACCCGTACCTGCTGGAATAAGACGACCGACAATAACGTTCTCTTTAAGTCCTTGCAAAGTATCAATTTTACCAGAAACTGCGGCTTCAGTAAGAACACGTGTTGTTTCCTGAAACGATGCCGCCGAAATGAAAGAAGGCGTTTGAAGAGAAGCTTTTGTAATTCCAAGAAGAATGGGATTACCAGATGCAGGTTTCTTACCTTCTGCAATCAAATTATCATTGATTTCATCAAGTTCAATACGATCAACATTATCACCTGGAATATAACCAGAATCTCCAGATTCAGTAATTTCAACTTTTTGCAACATTTGACGAACAATCACTTCAATGTGCTTATCATTAATAAGAACTCCCTGCAAACGATAAACCTCCTGAATCTCATTAACAAGATAAGATGCCAAAGCTTCAACCCCCTTAATCGCCAAGATGTCATGAGGTGCTGGATTACCATCAAGGATATAATCTCCCTTTTCAATTTGATCGCCTTCTTGGAAGTGGAACAACTTACCTTTTGGAATCAAGTATTCTACTGCCTCAAGAGTTTCATCATTTGGTTCAATAATGATACGACGTTTATTCTTATAACCACGGCCAAATCGAATTGTACCACTAACTTCAGCAATAATCGCATGATCCTTTGGACGACGCGCTTCAAAAAGCTCAGCCACACGAGGAAGACCACCCGTAATATCTTTCGTCTTGGCACTTTCCATTGGCAAACGAGCAATAACATCACCAGCCTTAACATGAGCACCAAGCTCAACAGAAAGAATAGTTTCCACTGACATCATATAACGGGCTTCACCTCCCTTATACAATTTAGCAATGGATTCACCTTCTTTATCCGTGTGAATAATAATAGCTGGTTTAAGATCCGCACCACGTGGATTAGCGCGCCAATCAATCACCAAACGCTTCGTAATACCCGTAGATTCATCAGCTGTTTCAGTGACAGATAAACCATCAATCATATCTTCAAAACCCACATAGCCTTCAACTTCCGTTAAAATTGGACGTGTATAAGGATCCCATTCTGCTATACGTTGGCCACGTTTAACCACATCACCATCATCAACAAAAATATGAGCACCATAGCTAACACGATGTACAACGCGCTCTTTTCCTAATTCATCCTTGATAAGGATAGCCATATTACGCCCCATAACAACCAAATGGCCTTCAGAGTTACGAACCACATTACGATTACGAATCTCCACCTTACCTTCATAAGATGCCTCTAAATACGATGAATCAACAACCTGCGCAGTTCCTCCTAAGTGGAAAGTACGCATAGTAAGCTGTGTTCCCGGCTCACCAATGGATTGAGCAGCAATAACACCAACGGCTTCTCCCTGATTAACAGGTGTTCCACGCGCCAAATCACGACCATAGCATTTTGCACAAACACCAAGACGTGTTTCACATGTTAATGCAGAACGAATTTGAACAGATTGAATCCCAGCTGCTTCAATCTTCGCGACATCAGCTTCCTCAATCATTGCTCCACCTTCAAGGATAACCTCTCCAGAGACAGGATGTAGAATATCAACAAGCGCTGTACGACCAAGAATTCTTTGCCCAAGGGAGGCAACAATTTGTCCTGCATCAACAATCGGCTGCATGGTAAGCCCTTTTGCGGTACCACAATCAACTGCTGAAATAATAGCATCCTGTGCAACATCAACAAGACGCCGTGTTAAATAACCAGAGTTCGCCGTCTTTAACGCGGTATCAGCAAGTCCTTTACGTGCACCATGCGTGGAATTGAAGTATTCATTAACAGTTAGACCTTCTTTAAAATTTGAAATAATGGGTGTTTCAATAATTTCACCCGATGGTTTTGCCATTAATCCACGCATACCGGCCAATTGTCTCATCTGGTTAGCAGAACCACGAGCACCAGAGTGCGACATCATATAGATAGAATTCATCGGCCGTTGACGACCTGTTTTAGGATCAAAATCGACAGCTTGAATACGTTTCATCATTTCATCTGCGACGCGATCTGTACATTTACCCCAAGCATCTACAACCTTATTGTATTTTTCACCTTGTGTAATCAAACCATCATTATATTGCTGTTCGTACTCCTTAGCCAAAGCTTCTGTTTCTGCGACTAAACGCGACTTACTATCAGGAATAACCATATCGTCCTTACCGAATGAAATTCCTGCACGACAAGCATAAGAAAAGCCAAGCTGCATAATACGGTCACAAAAAATAACCGTCTCTTTTTGTCCACAGTGCCGATAAACATGATCAATCATTTTAGAAATGTTCTTTTTCGTCATCTCTTGATTGACAATATCAAATGAGATATCCGCACTTTTTGGCAAAAGCTCACCGATAATCAAACGACCAGGTGTCGTATCATAAAGTTTAGAGACTTCTTTTCCATCCTTCCCCATATTCTTAACACGGCCTTTAATCTTCGTATGAAGCGTTATAACCTTATTTTCCAAGGCATAATGAAGCTCACCTATATCAGAAAAGGCCATTCCTTCACCTGGTTCTTTTTCAGAAACAATTGAAAGATAATAAAGACCAAGAACCATATCCTGTGAGGGAACAATAATGGGAGCACCATTGGCCGGATGAAGAATATTATTGGTGGACATCATCAAAACACGGGCTTCAAGTTGTGCTTCAAGAGAAAGCGGAACATGAACCGCCATCTGATCACCATCAAAATCCGCATTAAAAGCAGTACACACCAATGGATGTAGCTGTATAGCTTTTCCCTCAATCAAGATAGGCTCAAAAGCTTGAATTCCCAAACGGTGCAATGTTGGTGCACGATTGAGCAAAACAGGGTGTTCACGAATAACCTCATCCAAGATATCCCAAACTTCTGGATGTTCTTTTTCAACAAGCTTCTTTGCCTGCTTTACCGTTGATGAATAGCCTTTTGCATCAAGCCGCGCATAAATAAAAGGCTTAAATAATTCAAGAGCCATTTTTTTGGGAAGACCACATTGATGCAATTTTAATTCAGGACCCGTCACGATAACAGAACGCCCCGAGTAATCAACACGCTTCCCAAGTAAGTTCTGACGAAAACGTCCTTGCTTGCCCTTCAACATATCTGATAAAGACTTAAGAGGACGTTTATTGGCTCCAGTAATCACACGCCCACGCCGTCCATTATCAAACAATGCATCAACAGCTTCTTGTACCATACGCTTTTCATTGCGTACGATAATTCCAGGAGCTCGCAATTCAATCAGCCGTTTCAAGCGGTTATTACGATTAATAACACGCCGATAAAGATCATTCAGATCTGATGTCGCAAAACGCCCACCATCAAGCGGAACCAATGGACGCAAATCCGGTGGAATAACCGGAATTGTTTTCATAATCATCCACTCTGGCTTATTTCCAGATTCAAGAAAATTTTCAACGATTTTAAGTCGTTTAATCAATTTTTTCTGCTTTAACTCTGAAGTTGTTTCAGCTAATTCAAGACGCAAATCATTAGCGATTTTATCTAACTCCATACTAGCTAAAAGCTCGTAAATAGCTTCAGCGCCAATCATAGCTGTAAACTGATCTTCTCCAAATTCATCAATAGCAAGCATATATTCTTCTTCAGAAAGAAGCTGATGGAGCTTAAGAGATGTTAACCCTGGTTCGGTTACAATATAATTCTCAAAATAAAGAACCCGTTCAATATCTTTTAAAGTTAAATCTAAAAGTGTAGAAATACGGCCTGGTAATGATTTAAGAAACCATATATGCGCAACGGGTGCCGCAAGTTCAATATGCCCCATACGCTCACGACGTACGCGCGAAAGAGTAACCTCTACACCACATTTTTCACAAATAATGCCCTTATACTTCATGCGTTTATATTTGCCACATAGACATTCATAGTCCTTAATAGGGCCAAATATACGTGCACAAAAAAGACCATCACGTTCTGGTTTAAAAGTCCGATAATTAATAGTCTCAGGCTTCTTAATCTCACCATACGACCAGGACAAAATTTTCTCAGGACTCGCAATAGAAATACGAATAGAGTCAAATGTCTGCGCTGGCGCTTGAGGATTGAAAAGATTCATGACCTCGTGGTTCATGCTGTTCTCCTTCAAAGATTCTTAGAACCTGTTGTAATATCTCATTTATTTTATAACAGATCTTCTTTAAAATACATTTACTTTTAAAAATGACCTGTATAGCCTTAATAAGGTTATTGAGCCTCTTAAAGTAATAAGAGCGCAGCCCTTTTCTAGTGCGCTCCTTGAATTATTATTCTGCCGTATCAGACAATGCCCGCTGTGCAATAAGTTCACGCGCATCATCAAGCTCCACATTAAGAGCAAGTGAGCGCATTTCTTTTACCAACACATTAAAGCTTTCGGGTATACCTGCCTCAAATGTATCATCACCACGCACAATTGCCTCATAGACTTTTGTTCGACCAGCCACATCATCTGATTTTACTGTTAGCATCTCCTGCAAAGTGTATGCAGCACCATAAGCTTCAAGCGCCCATACCTCCATTTCACCAAAACGCTGACCACCAAATTGTGCCTTACCTCCTAATGGCTGCTGCGTAACAAGTGAATAGGGACCAATAGAACGCGCATGAATCTTATCATCAACAAGGTGATGCAATTTCAACATGTAAATATATCCCACCGTTACTGGACGATCAAAAGGCTCCCCAGTACGACCATCATAAAGCGTAACCTGCCCTGAACTATCTAAGCCTGCGTCTTCCAGCATCATGTTAATATCAGACTCATGTGCTCCATCAAAAACAGGCGTTGCAATTGAAACCCCTTTCTTCATCTGCAATGCCAATTTGTAAAGGCTTTCATTATCATACTGACGAACTGGTTCATTATGATTATCATCAGGCATAAGATTTTCAATACGCTGACGCAACGGCAATATATCCCCAGTCTCTTGATATAACTCTAACAAAGCACCAATCTTCTTGCCCATCCCCGCACATGCCCAACCAAGATGCGTTTCAAGAATTTGTCCAACATTCATACGACTAGGCACACCCAGCGGATTCAAGACGATATCAGCATGGGTCCCATCTTCAAGAAATGGCATATCTTCTACGGGAAGAATACGTGAAACAACACCCTTATTCCCGTGACGTCCCGCCATCTTGTCACCTGGTTGGATTTTGCGCTTCACAGCCACAAAAACTTTCACCATTTTCATGACACCAGGAGGCATTTCATCACCTCTTTGGACCTTTTCAACCTTATCCATAAAGCGACGTTGTAATGCTTCTTTTGATTCATCATATTGCTTGCGCAAAGCTTCAATTTCATTTTGAAGCTTTTCATCCTCAACAGCAAATTGCCACCACTGGGATCGCGGATAATGCCCCATTACTGTACTATCAAGCTTTTTACTACCCGAAAAGCCTTTCGGACCTTCTACAGCAACTTTACCTGTCAACATATCGGTGAGGCGCGCATAAACATTGCGATCAAGAATAGACTGTTCATCATCACGGTCTTTTGCTAAACGCTCAATTTCTTCACGCTCAATTGCCATCGCACGTTCATCTTTTTCCACGCCATGGCGATTAAAAACGCGAACTTCAACAACAGTACCAAAAGTCCCAGGAGGCATACGCATAGAAGTATCACGAACATCGGATGCCTTTTCCCCAAAAATTGCACGCAGAAGCTTTTCTTCCGGCGTCATGGGACTTTCACCTTTCGGGGTAATCTTTCCAACTAAAATATCACCTGGTTGAACTTCAGCACCAATATAAATAATGCCAGCTTCATCAAGATTTCTTAACGCTTCTTCCGCAACATTAGGAATGTCGCGCGTAATTTCCTCAGGTCCAAGTTTTGTATCGCGTGCCGCAACTTCAAATTCCTCGATATGAATTGAAGTAAACACATCATCAGCAACAATGCGCTCGGATAACAAAATAGAATCTTCATAATTGTATCCATTCCAAGGCATAAAGGCTACGAGAACATTCCGCCCAAGAGCCAAATCACCAAGATCCGTGGATGGACCATCTGCAATGATATCACCTTTCTCTACCCTATCACCGACATGTACAAGAGGACGCTGATTAATACAAGTGGACTGATTAGAACGCTGAAATTTCTGTAAGCGGTAAATATCAACGCCTGATTTTGAAGGATCTAAATCTTCTGTTGCACGGATAACAATACGGGTAGCATCGACTTGATCAACAACACCACTACGTTTTGCACTCACAGCAGCTCCTGAATCGCGCGCAACAATAGATTCCATTCCCGTCCCAACAAATGGCGCTTCAGCGCGTACAAGAGGAACTGCTTGACGCTGCATGTTCGATCCCATAAGCGCACGATTCGCATCATCATTTTCCAAAAAAGGAATAAGCGCTGCTGCAACTGAAACCAACTGTTTTGGTGAAACATCCATCAAATCAACATGATCACGCGGCGCCATTAAAACTTCACCAGCATGACGGCAAACAACAAACTCTTCTATAAAACGACCTTCGTTATCTAATGAAGAATTAGCCTGAGCGACATAATGCTTTGCTTCTTCCATCGCTGAAAGATAAATAACTTCTTTTGTGACTTTTCCATCAATAATTTTTCGATATGGGCTTTCAATAAAGCCATATTTGTTAACTCGCGCAAATGTTGCTAAGGAGTTAATCAGACCAATATTGGGGCCTTCTGGTGTTTCAATCGGACAAATACGACCATAATGCGTAGGATGTACGTCACGGACTTCAAAACCCGCACGTTCACGAGTCAAACCACCTGGACCAAGAGCAGAAAGACGGCGCTTATGGGTAATTTCTGACAATGGATTGGTTTGATCCATAAACTGCGACAATTGTGAAGACCCAAAAAATTCACGGACTGCTGCTGCCGCAGGCTTTGCATTGATCAAATCCTGTGGCATAACTGTATCAATTTCAACCGATGACATACGCTCTTTTATCGCACGTTCCATACGAAGAAGACCAATGCGATATTGATTTTCCATCAACTCCCCGACGGAACGAACGCGACGGTTGCCAAGATTATCAATATCATCAATTTCACCACGTCCATCACGCAATTCAACCAACATCTTAACAACAGCAAGAATATCCTCTTGGCGTAAAATGCGAACTGTGTCTGGACAATCAAGATCCATACGTAAATTCATCTTAACACGCCCGACAGCTGAAAGATCATAACGCTCTGGATCAAAAAACAATGAATGGAACATTGCTTCTGCTGTATCGATTGTTGGAGGTTCACCTGGACGCATCACCCGGTAAATATCAAATAACGCATCCTGCCGACTTTCATTTTTATCCACCTTCAAAGTATTGCGGATGTAAGCGCCAATATTCATGTGATCAATATCAAGAATATTGACTTGATCAGCACTAACATCGAGCAGAACTTTTAATACTTTTTCGTCAATTTCATCACCAGCTTCAAGGTAGATTTCACCTGTTTCGTAATTGACGATATCTTCGGCTAGATAACAACCTAATAAATCATCTTCACTAACTTTAACCGCTTTAAGTCCTTTTTCTACCAAAGACTTCGCAGTACGAACTGTTAATTTTTTACCAGCCTCCGCAACGACTTCACCACTATCTGCATCTATAAGGTCAGAAATGAGCTTCATTCCTTTAAAGCGATCCACAGAATAAGGAACTCGCCATCCTTCTCCATCACGCTCATAAGTCACTTTATCATAAAACGTCGATAAAATATCCGACGCATCCATACCTAATGCCATCAAAAGACTAGTAACAGGAATCTTGCGCCGTCGATCAATACGCGCATAAATGATGTCCTTAGCATCAAACTCAATATCAAGCCAAGAACCACGATACGGAATAACACGAGCAGCAAAAAGAAGCTTTCCTGATGAATGGGACTTTCCTTTATCATGGTCAAAAAAGACACCAGGAGAACGATGCATCTGAGAAACAATAACACGCTCCGTACCATTAACAATAAAGGTACCATTCGTCGTCATTAAAGGCATATCGCCCATATAAACGCCTTGCTCTTTAATGTCTTTGATATCTTTGGAGCCAGTATCCTCATCAACATCAAAAACAATCAAACGCAATATGACCTTTAATGGGGCAGCATAAGTTAAATCACGTTGACGGCACTCTTCAACATCAAATTTTGGTAAATCAAATTCATAACCTACAAACTCAAGCATAGCTGTACCGGAAAAATCTGAAATAGGAAAAACCGATTTAAAAACAGCTTGCAAACCTTCATCTGGTCGCCCACCTTTCGGTTCCTCAACCATGAGAAATTGATCGTATGAGGCTTTTTGAACCTCAATAAGATTCGGCATTTCTGCTACTTCAGGAATCTTACCAAAAAATTTCCGTACGCGCTTACGACCATTGAATTGAGACATCATTGCGTGAGTCTGAGCCATCGTCGCTCCTTGATCTTTACTCTTCAAGGTAGACCAACCTTGAAAGCCTTATACCATTAACCTGCATATGCAGACCAGTTCACTTGACACTCAATAATGAGCATCATTAACTTTCCCCACCAACATAAGCCATTTATCTCTTTGACTCTATGATGAAGGGGTAAGTAATCCAAACCTATCCCATTCCTGTTACGAAACCATTGGGAAAAGTTTTTTACTCATTATTTTCCCTCTTTGTATTAAGAGAAAGAAAATCGGCGAACATAAATGCCCGCCGATAAAATTAAATTTACTTAAGTTCCACCTTAGCACCGGCAGCTTCAAGTTGAGATTTAATTTTTTCTGCTTCTTCTTTAGAAGCAGCCTCTTTAATAGGCTTAGGTGCACCTTCAACCAGATCTTTAGCTTCTTTAAGACCAAGTCCAGTAAGAGCACGAACTTCCTTAATAACATTAATTTTTTGTGCGCCACCTTCAACAAGAATAACATCAAATTCTGTTTTTTCTTCAGCAGCTGGAGCAGCAGCACCAGCAACAGCAGCGACAGCTACAGGAGCAGCAGCCGAAACTCCCCACTTTTCTTCAAGTAACTTAGAAAGCTCAGCGGCTTCCAAAAGGGTTAGATTAGAAAGGTCTTCTACGATCTTCTCTAGATCAGCCATTTTTAAATTCCTTCAATTAAAAGATTTGAACCATTATTAAATCTTATTCAAAAAAACAGAAAAGCATTAAAGCTCTTCCATAAACGTGAATACAAACAGCCTTAAGCCGCCTTATCCTCCTGAGCATATGCTCCAATGACACGTGCAACCTGACCAGCAGGGGCATTAACAACCTGTGCAATACGGGTCGCAGGGGTAGAAATCATACCCACAAGTTTTGCACGCAACTCGTTTAATGAAGGCAATGAAGCCAATGACTTCACAGCATCTACAGTTAAACTTGTTGCACCCATTGAACCGCCAAGTATGACAAATTTGTCATTGCTTTTCGCAAAATCAACAGCAACTTTCGGTGCTGTGATTGGATCTTCTGAATAAGCAATAAGTGTTTGTCCAGTAAACAAACCCACTATCGATTCAGATTCCGTGCCCTGAAGAGCGATTTTAGCAAGACGGTTTTTGGCGACCTTAACGGCACCGCCAGCTTCACCCATTTTCGAACGCAGATCATTCATCTGTGAAACTGTCAGACCGGAATAATGTGCAACAACAACAGAACCAGACTTCCGAAAAGCCTCGTTAAGCCATGTAACAAATTCGCGTTTTTCCGCTCTATTCACTGTCTCTCTCCATTTAACAGATTTGCTTAAAACAAACCTGTTGGTTACCTTTGATAACATAAAATACTTCATGTCACCGATGAGGATCCTGTCCCCTTTTTCACGCACAGCGTTCAAAGGCAACCTTGGCTCAAACCCTTTAAGTCTTTTAACTCTCAGTTTTTACCCCAGTCTCATGCAGGTTTTTTTGATTAAGATACTTAAAAGCATCACCTACAATCTCGGACAGGATATTCCGGAATTTCTCCCGGTACAACCTAAGCCCTATAAAGCTTAGATAGCGAGCTGATCAAAATCAGCATTTTAAATACAATTTTGATATTCCCATACCCCAAAACAAAATTATAAATCAGCTTATACTAGCTCTGAACGAACCGTTGCTGGATCAACTTTAACACCAATTCCCATAGTCGACGAAACAGCAACGCGCTTAATATACTCACCTTTTGCACCTTGCGGTTTGGCTTTAATAACTGCACTTGCAAAGGCTTTTATATTTTCTACGATTTTTTCAACACCAAAAGAAGCCTTACCAATACCAGCATGCACAATACCAGCTTTTTCCACACGAAACTCAACAGCACCACCTTTAGAAGCTTTGACAGCACCGGCGACATCAAGTGTTACAGTACCAACTTTCGGATTCGGCATCAAACTCCGTGGACCAAGAATCTTACCAAGACGACCAACAAGAGGCATCATGTCTGGCGTTGCAATACAACGATCAAAATCTATAGTCCCTCTATTAACGCTTTCAAATAAATCTTCGGCACCCACAATATCAGCTCCTGCCGCCTTAGCTTCCTCAGCCTTATCCCCACGAGCAAAAACGGCAACACGAATATTTCTCCCTGTTCCATTAGGCAAATAAGCAACGCCTCGAACCATTTGATCAGCATGACGAGGATCAACACCCAAGTTCATTGAAATTTCGATTGTTTCATCAAACTTAGCAACGGCACGCTCCTTAACCATTGAAACGGCATCTTTTAAAGCGTAGAGTTCATTAAAATCAATATCTTTTCGGATATTTTTTATTCTTTTTGCTACTTTTGCCATAATATTAGCCCACCACTTCCAAGCCCATCGAGCGAGCAGAACCTTCAACCATACGCATTGCTGCCTCAATGTCATTCGCATTAAGATCTTTCATCTTTGATTCCGCAATCGAACGAATTTTATCGCGAGAAATGCTTCCTACAGACACTTTACCAGGCTCTTTTGAGCCAGATTTCAGGTTTGCTTCCTTCTTTAAAAAGAATGATACAGGAGGCGTCTTGAGAGAAAAGGTGAAAGACTTATCTTGGTAATACGTAATAACAACTGGAATCGGTGCCCCCTTTTCCATTTCTTGTGTCGCTGCATTAAACGCCTTACAAAATTCCATGATATTAATACCACGCTGCCCAAGAGCTGGACCAATTGGTGGAGATGGAGTAGCAGCTCCTGCAGGAACCTGCAACTTAAGCTGACCTATACTTTTTTTTGCCATAACAATCTGCCTTTAATTTCACTGGTATACTGACAATTCATCTTGCCCGTTACCCGCTTGCAGTCACGTGGTTCGGATCATTAAGCCGACAAAAGCTATAAATCACCTCCCACTCCTTCCTTAAAGTAATTAAAACTACTCTAAGTTTAATCAGAGTTTTTCAACCTGACCAAATTCCAAATCAACAGGCGTAGGACGCCCAAAAATAAGCACTTCAACCTTAAGACGAGAGCGCTCTTCTTCAACCTCTTGAACAATTCCATTAAACGAAACAAAAGGACCATCAGCAACGCGAACTTGCTCTCCAACCTCAAACAATACAGAGGACTTTGGAGACTCAACCCTTTCCTGAACTTGTTTGAGAATTTGCTCAACCTCTCGATCAGAAATAGGAACAGGACGCGCATCCGACCCTAAAAAACCTGTCACTTTAGGCGTATTCTTAATAAGATGATAAACTTCATCTGTTAACTCAGCACGAACAAGAACATAACCAGGAAAAAATTTTCGCTCAGTATCAACTTTGCGTCCACGACGAACCTCTACAACACGCTCTGTTGGAACAAAAATCTTTTCAAAAAGATGATCAAGTCCCTTTTGCTTTGCCTCCTTATCAATAGCTTCCGCTACTTTCTTTTCAAAATTTGAATATGCCTGAACAATATACCAACGAGCTGCCACAGTCACACTTCCTTACATTCTCAACTAAAAAGATATTTCAGAAGATCAATAACCCGCCAAACACCAAAATGCATAACCTGATCCACAATAAAAAAGAAAGCTGAAGCCAATGCAGTTACCAACAAAACCATAATAGTAGAAATAACCGTCTCACGACGTGTAGGCCATTTCACTTTAATTGTTTCTGCATAAACCTGCTTCAAAAAGGTAATCGGATTGGTTTTAGATGCCATCGTCACACTATACTCTCTCTAGTCCTATTGTGTTTTATAGAACAAAATAAACAGGAAAAAACGCAAAAGCCAACTTTCAGACTTATGCAATTTCCTTACTTTCTATTCAATACCGTTTCACACACAAAAAAACAAGCCCCATATCAAAAAAAGCGAAAAAGGCAGCAAAATCCACTCCCTTATATGTAAAACCCCCCTTTGGCAGGGGCAGCAGGACTTGAACCCGCGACCTGCGGTTTTGGAGACCGCCGCTCTACCAACTGAGCTATACCCCTAACTCTCAAAACTAAAACACTTTTAACACCCCTTTAACAAGCATTATTTATTCAATGATCTTAGAGACGATACCGGCACCAACAGTACGACCACCTTCACGAATAGCAAAACGAAGTTTCTCTACCATCGCTATCGGAACGATCAACGAAACCTCCATCGCAACATTGTCACCTGGCATAACTATTTCCGTTCCTTCTGGAAGCGTAACAATACCTGTAACATCCGTCGTACGGAAGTAAAACTGAGGACGACAATTCGTGAAAAATGGTGTATGACGTCCACCTTCATCTTTTGTCAAAATGTAAGCTTCTGCTTTAAAACGTGTATGAGGTGTAACGGATCCTGGCTTCGCCAACACTTGACCACGCTCAATCCCTTCACGGTCAACACCACGAAGCAGAGCTCCTATATTATCACCCGCTTGCCCCTGATCTAAAAGCTTGCGGAACATTTCAACGCCTGTAACCGTCGTCTTAGACGTTGGACGAATACCGATAATCTCGATTTCCTCTCCA
>NZ_JBHIPR010000078.1:0-3027 GCF_042196145.1 Bartonella sp. AP258QHHD | reverse complement strand
GGGGGCGCTTCCAATGTTCGTGGCACGCGTGAGAGTTTGCTTTTTGGCAATAACGGTTTTTTTAGCCGGAATGATTTGCTGCTACGCACCATTCCGTGGAGCAATCACGCGACCTTCAAAAAGGTTTTTGGAGAACTTCGCCCTTATGTTGGTTTGGATTATGGGCGTGTGTTTTCGCAAGTTTTGTATGGGATTAAGAGTGACCAGCTTGCCGGTTGGACAGCCGGTGTCAAGCTTGCGGGAGGCATGGTCTCTCTTGATGCCAGTTATTCCAGTATTTTTTGGAGCACAGTTAAGCACAAAAAATCAGGAACATTTTTTATGACATTAACAATGGAACTTTAAGCATTTTTTATTGGGGAGTTAACGTATGAGATATGAGAAGAGAGCAGAAAGAGCAGCTTTATTAGGTGTTTTGGTCTCCAGTACGATGCTCAAAAAGGTTTTATTTGGGGGACTTGGTTTTTCTTGTTTGTTAGCCCCTTCAGTGTTACAGGCACAAATTACTGTGGATCCTAACGCGAATGCTGCCCATCGCCCAGATATAGTAGCAGCGCCCAATGGGGTTCCCTCGATTGATATTGTTACCCCCAATGGCAAGGGCTTATCACACAATAAATATAACGATTTTAATATTGGAAATCCAGGTGTGATTTGGAACAATCATGCGCAAGAAGTGGGGCAATCGCAGTTGGGGGGCATTATGCCGGGCAATCCGCATTTGCGCCTCACGGGTTCGGCGAAAGTGATTTTAAATGAAGTGACCAGCAGCAAGCGCAGTGCGCTTCATGGTCCAGGAGAGGTTTTTGGGAGCCCCGCCGATGTGATTATAGCCAATCCCAATGGGATAAGTTGTGATGGTTGTGGCTTTATCAATACACCCCATGCGACCTTAACCACAGGTGTACCCGAAATTGATGCGAGCGGTTTTTTGAAAGGCTTTGAGGTGCGAGGTGGGGATATTACCTTTGGCGCCAAGGGAGCCAATTTTTTCTCTGGTCAAGGGGCGGTTGATATTGTCGATATTGTCTCACGCACAGTGCATTTTGAAGGAGCTGTTGCGGGCAGAGAAATTGGAGTGACAGCAGGGACGGGTCACTTTGATTATGCTTCACGGGAAATGAAAGAGCTAACTGATATTACTGGTAAACCGGAATATGCGATAGATGGTTCTGCTTTGGGGGCTCTACAGGCGGACAGAATAAAACTTGTGGCAACAGAAAAAGGTGTTGGTGTTCGTATGCGCCATGATATGGCAGCCAATGCGGGGCAGTTGCATCTTTCTGCTGACGGGAAAATCTCGTTGAAGAATGTTTTTGGTCATGGGGGTGTTGTCCTCAAATCGAAAAGCCAGAGCGTATTGGCAAAGCACATCACCTCGAAAAAGCATATTGATATTGCCGCCCATAAGGATGTGACGTTAGAAACGGTTGGTGCTGATGGTCATTTGAAGATAGAGGCGCAGGATGGGCTTTTATCGATTGCCGGTAAGGCAACCTCTGGGGGCAATATGGAGCTGTCTTCGCGCCAGACACTTCAAGTTTCAGGGCTAGGGGCAGGCGCTGATATGGCTCTTGAATCGGGCGGAAACTTGAAGCTTGAGGGGATTGTTTTAGCGCAAGGGAATCTCAAGGCGCATGCCGGTGGTGATATACAAGCTCATTTTTTAGCCGGTGGGGTTGATATGGCGGCAACGGGTGCTGCTGGTGTTGTTGTTCTTGGCACCCAAGGGGATGTTGATCTCCAGAGCAGTCAAGGTGCGATTGTTGCTGAAAGTGTTTATGGAGCAGGAGATATCACCCTAGTTTCTCATAATGGGCTATCTGTTTCTCAAACAATTCTGTCGCATCAAAATGTTGCCATTCAAGCACAACCAGCAACAAATGCTCCCGTTCATTTTGGGCAACTTTTAGCCTATGGCAAGGCAAATATTGAGGGTGGGGCGGTTGACTTTTCTTCACTGATGACGGGTGAAGAAGCTGTTTTAAAGGTTGGCAGCCTTGATGCAGGCACACTGATGACAGGTGTCGTTTCTACGGGCGGTTCAGGGGATCTTGTTTTAGATGAAAAGGGCTTTCTTTTGATTACAGCAAAAGAAGGGGTGAAGGTTGGTCAGATTGCCAGTGGTGGCAATATTGAAATTTTTGCAGGCAACGACATCTATTATGATCAGGTCATAGGCTATGGCAACGCAACATTGACATCGGTATCAGGAGAGATCAGTGTTGAGAATGTGTTGTCTGCTGAGGGGGATGTGAGATTGACGGCAAACACTCTCGATTTAAGCAATAATCGTTCTCATATTTACACGCCGCAAACGCTGTATTTAATTGCAGATCATATTGATGTCTCAGAGAGCGAATTGGCTTATGGCGGTTTAGACTTTCAAAGCACCAATGCCCTTGATATTCACAATGCGCGGCTACAAGCCGTGACAGATCAGGGAGGGACTGGAGATATTCTTTTTGTTGCCCCAAGCGTTATGGTTGATGAGACAACGTCGGTTTTAGCAGCCAGAGATTTCGTGATCAAAACGGGGGAGCTTGGAAATAGCGGTCAATTGGCATCGGGGCAGGATTTAGTCTTTAGCGTGACGGGGGATGTGACCAACAACAAAACGGGCTTAATTTATGTGAAGGGCAATGGTGCTTTACAAGTTGATGGTGCTTTGCTCAATGATTTTGGCACCATAATGGCAGAGGGTGATTTGGGTTTCACCAATGCGGCTGGCAGCGGAAAAAGCCTTTCGCTTGTTAACAAAGCAGGCTTTATTCAAGCTGGTGGAAACTTAAATATCCAAACCAACACCCTGAAAAACGAAGCTGATAGCACGCCTGTCATCACGGAAAAAACGGAATATAGCGATATTTCTTTCCAAAAACCAGAGGATTTTCATGGTAGCGGAGATGGGTTGTTATATCATAATACACAGCAAGATCTTTGGGGAAAGGGGCACATTGAAGAGCCAGACTCAATTCTTGGTGTTAACATCGAGCATACATTATTTAGTTTGGACGAAGTACTTTT